>NZ_CANSHK010000024.1:0-48950 GCF_947646745.1 uncultured Methylovirgula sp.
GGGTCACCTTGCTCGCCTACCTGCCGCTCTATTGGTACCGAAAGATGGAAGACCGCCGCAAACCCGCGATCGAAGCCAATGCGACGTCGTAATCGCGGCGAATGCTGATGAAAAGCGATCGGCAGTTCGAAAGAGCTGCCGATCGGAATCTTTCCCAAACATTCGGTATTGCGTCATGACTCTGAAATTCACACCACACTTGCCGTGGAGCCAGCCACCGGAACCGCCGGACCCGCAGACCGCGGCGCCCAAATCGATCATGCTTGCGTCTGAAGGCAAGCCGGTCTCGACCGAGGCGATCGAATTCGCCGCACGCCTATCGCGAAACGCGAAGGCGCCCGTGCAAGTCTTCATGATCGCGAGAATTTGGGGCAGCAGCTTCGGCCTGCCTCACCCCGGCCTCATGCCGACAAAACGCGAATGGCAAGCGCAGCACGACAGTGTCGCGGAGACAGTGCGACAGTTGAAACGCCGCGGCGTCGACGCCACCGCCACCGTCGTCAGCACGCGCAATGCGTCTGGACGTATCTTGGCGGAGATCAAGCGGCGCGCGCCCGATGCCGTCGTCATGGCGGCGCCGCCGCCGCGCCACTGGTTCCTCGCCGGGCTGTTCTGGGATCAAGAGCCTTACCGCGTCCGCCGTCTGGCAGAACGGCCAGTGTATCTCGTTGTCGGAAACGCGATCGCCAAGCAGGCCAACGGCTCATCCAAGAAGAAGCGCGCAGATCGCCTGTTCGCCTGACGTGCTCACTTAAGTGAGCACGGTCTCGCCAAGTGGCCGCGAAGTCTTGCGCATGGAAAGCGGCGGCCTTTTTCTTTTCTTGTGAAGAAAAGTTTCTTCTTATTAGTTGACGGCAAAAAAAATTCACAATAGCTTTCTTCGCAAGCGAGGAATTCTCCATGCATCGCATTGTCGAGATTTTCCAGATTGGGATGCTGTCCGAGCGCGCGGAGCTCGACCTCCAGGTCGCGACTCGCAATACCGAAATTCCAAATAAGCGCAATTTCCAACCTGAGAACCCCGCCGCGTCCGCCGCCAAAACGACGGGCGTTATACAAGTGCCGCGTTTCGGCACGGGCCGGATTCCCGGTCAGTGAGGATGAGGAAAAAGACATGTCAAAAGATCTCGAGAAAATCGCCAAGGACCGCGGCATCAAATATTTCCTGATCTCGTTCACCGACTTGTTTGGAACTCAGCGGTCGAAGCTCGTGCCGGCAGAAGCGATCACCGCCATGGCGAAAACCGGCGCCGGTTTCGCGGGCTTTGCCACTTGGCTCGACATGTCGCCGGCCGATTCCGACATGTTCGTCATTCCCGATCCCGACAGCCTCATTCAATTGCCGTGGAAGAAGGAAGTCGGCTGGTTCGCCGGCAATCCGTGGATGGATGGCAAGGAAGTCGAGCACGCACCGCGCAATATCCTACGCAAGCAGATCGCCGCCGCCGCCGAGCAAGGCTTGCAGATGAAATCCGGCGTCGAATGCGAATTTTTCCTCATCTCGCCGAACGGCGATTGCATTTCCGATGCGGCCGACCTGCAGTCGAAGCCCTGTTATGACCAGACCGCGCTGATGCGCCGTTATGATGTGATCTCGGAAATCTGCGACAGCATGCTGGAATTGGGCTGGAAGCCCTACCAGAACGACCATGAAGACGCGAACGGCCAGTTCGAAATGAACTGGGAATATGACGAGGCGCTCAAGACCGCCGATCGGCACTCGTTCTTCAAATATATGGTGAAGTCGATCGCCGAGAAGCACGGGCTGCGCGCGACCTTCATGCCGAAGCCCTTCCCCAACCTCACCGGCAATGGGTGCCACGTCCACGTTTCGCTGTGGGAAGGCAACAAGAACGTCTTCGAGGACCCGAAGGGCGAACTTGGCGTCTCGAAGCTCGGCTATCATTTCCTCGCCGGCATCCTCGCCAATGCCGAGGCGCTGACCGCCATTACGAACCCGACGGTCAACAGCTACAAGCGCATTAACGGCACTGTCACGCTCTCCGGCGCGACCTGGTCGCCCAACACGATCACCTATACCGGCAACAACCGCACTCACATGGTGCGCATCCCGGAAGAAGGCCGCTTCGAATTCCGCCTCGCCGACGGCGCCGCCAATCCCTATCTGCTCCAGGCGGGCGTACTGGCGGCGGGCCTCGACGGCATCGCGCACGCGCGCGACCCCGGCAAGCGGCTCGACATCAACATGTATACGCACGGCCATCTGGTCGAAGGCGCCAAGAAACTGCCGCTCAATCTTCTCGATGCCTTGCGAGCGCTCGAGGCGTCGCCGATCTACGGAAAGGCCTTCGGTACCGAATTCGTGAACGCCTATGTGAAGCTGAGAACCGACAATTGGCACGAATTCATGCGCCATCTGAGCAAATGGGAGGTCGAGACGACACTCGACTGCTGACCACAGCATGGGGGTAAAGCACTGATTTTGAAGCCGCTTTACCGTGACGGCCCTGTTAAGGCCGGCGAGAGACTGTAAAAACTTGGGGGCAAGGCAGCCTTAGGTTCCTTGCCGCCGTGATCCGGCATAAGTTACAGTTGCTTTGGACTTATCGCCGCTCAATCTCGCCGGTTAAAACCATGGATCGCAAGACAAAATCCGCGGCTGCGGCAGTCGAAGATTCCGCCGCCGCAGTGCAAAAATTATTGACGGTCTCCAACGCGCCACCGGGCGAAGCGCGGAGTCTGGAACGCGCCATCGGCAGCCAGATTCGGCAATTGCGCCGGCGCCTCAACCTGTCGGTCGCCGATCTTGCCAATGCGGCGCAAATCTCGACCGGCATGATGTCGAAGATTGAAACCGGCCAGATATCGGCTTCGCTCGCTTCGCTGCAATCGATCGCCGCGGCGCTCAGCGCACCGATGACGGCACTCTTCGCCGCTTTCGAAGATCAGCGCGACTGCTCCTATGTGAAAGCCGATCAGGGCGTCGTCATTGAACGGCGCGGCTCCAAGGTCGGCCATATCTACCAGCTTCTCGGCCATGCGCTTGGCGGCGATATCGCGGTCGAACCTTATCTGATCACTTTGGAAAAAGAGGCGGCGCCATACACCGCCTTCCAGCATGCCGGGCGTGAATTCATCTATATGCTCACCGGCCTTGTCGATTACCGGCACGGTGACACGGTCTACCGGCTGGCCCCGGGCGATTCGCTGCTCTTCGATTCGAGTGCCATGCACGGGCCGGAGGCTCTGCTAGAATTGCCGATGACCTATCTGTCGATCATCATCTACCAGCGCGACCGGCCCTGATCGTCCTTTGCGCCTTCGTCCGCCGCTCCTGCGCCGGCGCATGGCCGAAACGCCGCTTATATTGCCGCGAAAAATGACTGGCGCTCTGGAAGCCGCTGGCGAGACCCACTTCCGCGACCGGCAGAACCGTCTGGCGCAAGAGCGTGCGCGCGCGCTCGAGCCGGATTTCGCGATAATGCCCGTCCAGCGTCGTATCGAGATGCTGGGCGAAGAGCCGTTCGAGCTGACGCACCGAAATGCCGGCTGCTTGCGCTAGGGCGCGGCGGCTCATCGGATGCTCGATATGGCTTTCGACCAGTTCCAAAGCGGTCAAGAGATGCGCATTGGCGGTATCATAGCGTTCTTGCAGCGAGCGGCGCTGCGCGCCGGTGCCGACGCGGATCTGTGTCTGCAAAAACCATTCGCTGACCTTGTCGGCCAAGGTGCGCCCCTGCTCGGCGGCGATCAACGCATGCATCATGTCGAGCGCCGCAATGCCGCCGGCGCAGGTCAGCCGGTCGCGGTCGATCTCATACAAAGAGCGCCGAAGCGTGAGCTGCGGAAAGCTCTCGCGGAAAGCCGGCACATGCTCCCAATGAATCGTGCAGCGATAGCCGTCGAGAAGCCCGGCGCGGGCGAGGATAAAAGGCCCTGCCGAAACACCCCCGATGCGCACGCCGCGCCGCGCCAGCCGGCGCAGCCATTGCAGCACGGCTTCCTGCGCGAATTCGGCTGAATTACTGCCCGCGCAAACGAGAAGCGTGTCGAGATCGAGATCGTCGCCGACACGGTGCTGCGTCCGTACGGACAGTCCGGCAGATGCCGCGGCCGCCGCGCGATCGACGCCGATCGTGACCCAATGATAGAGCGTCCGCCCGGCCAGCACATTGGCGGCGCGGAACGGCTCGATCGCCGAAGCGAAAGACATCAATGCGAAATCGTCGATCAGCAGAAAGCCGATCTTTCGCGGCTCAGACGGCAGCCCCAGCATGTCGTTTTTGATCATGAGAATGGCGCTTATGGACAAGATTACTGCCTTGTCTCGGCGCATGCTCCGCCGAAGTCAAGAGCGGCTCGTGCTGGGCGATTCATCCGGATGCACTATTCCTTTTTCTCCCTTCTCCAGAATGCCTTAACCGGCCATCGCGGCTGGACGCCGACGTGGCGCGATGCCGAGCCGAAGGGCGCCTATGATGTCATCATCATCGGCGCCGGCGGCCACGGCCTTGCGACCGCCTATTACCTCGCCAAGGAACACGGCATCCGCAACGTCGCGGTGCTGGAAAAAGGCTGGCTCGGCTCCGGCAATATCGGCCGCAACACGACGATCATTCGCTCGAACTATCTGCTGCCCGGCAATATCGTCTTCTACGAATGGTCGATGAAGCTCTGGGAAAGGCTGGAGCAGGACTTCAACTACAATGCGATGGTGAGCCAGCGCGGCGTGCTGAACCTCTACCATTCCGACGGCCAGCGCGACGTCTATGCGCGGCGCGGCAATGCGATGCGCCTGCACGGCGTCGATGCCGATCTTCTCGACCGCGACCAGGTCCGCGCCATGCTTCCCTTCCTCAATTTCGACGATGCGCGGTTCCCGATCCACGGCGGTCTCCTCCAGAAGCGCGGCGGCACGGCGCGGCACGACGCCGTCGCCTGGGGCTATGCGCGCGGCGCGAGCGATCGCGGCGTCGATATCGTGCAGAATTGCGAAGTGACGGGCTTTGTCATCGAGAACGGCCGCATCACCGGTGTCGAAACTACACGCGGCAAGATCCTTGCCAAGAAAGTCGGCCTCTCCGTCGCCGGCAATAGTTCGCGCGTGGCGGCGCTCGCCGGCATGCGGCTGCCGATCGAAAGCCATGTGATCCAGGCCTTCGTCTCGGAAGGCGTGAAGCCGTTGATCCCCAACGTCATCACCTTCGGCGCCGGGCACTTCTACATCAGCCAGTCCGACAAAGGCGGGCTCGTATTCGGCGGCGATCTCGACGGCTACAAATCCTATGCGCAGCGCGGCAATCTGCCGACGGTCAGGGACGTTTGCGAAGGCGGCGTCGCGCTCATGCCGATGATCGGCCGGGTGCGCATCCTACGCAACTGGGGCGGCATCATGGACATGTCGGCGGACGGTTCGCCGATCATCGATAAGACGCCGGTCGAAGGTCTCTATCTCAACGCCGGCTGGAATTACGGCGGCTTCAAAGCCGTGCCCGCCGCCGGCTGGTGCTTCGCCCATCTGATCGCGCGCGATGAACCCCACTCGGCTGCCGCGGCCTTCCGGCTCGACCGCTTCGCCCGCGGCGCCGTGCTCGACGAAAAGGGCCAAGGCCCGCAGCCCAATCTGCACTGAGGCACCATGCGAATCCCCTGCCCCTTCTGCGGTCCCCGCGACGTATCCGAATTCGTCACCCTCGGCGAAGCGACGGGGCCGCGCCCCGATCCCGCTGCGCCCGACGCGGCGGAGAAATTCTTCGCCTATGCCTATCTGCGTTCCAATCCGGCCGGGCCGAGCGAGGAACATTGGTATCACGCGCTCGGCTGCCGCTCCTGGCTGAAGGTCGTGCGCGACACCCGCACCCATGAA
The DNA here is from genome assembly GCF_947646745.1 of uncultured Methylovirgula sp. NCBI lineage: Bacteria > Pseudomonadati > Pseudomonadota > Alphaproteobacteria > Hyphomicrobiales > Beijerinckiaceae > Methylovirgula > uncultured Methylovirgula sp. The sequence continues at coordinate 5,828 of NZ_CANSHK010000024.1, forward strand.
ATCGAAAGCGCGGCGCTGGCGCGGGAGGGCGCGCGATGAGCAAACCGATGCGGCTCTCAAACGGCGGCCTGCTCGACCGGCGCCGCGAGATCACCTTCACGTTCGACGGCAAGCCTTACGCGGGCCATCCCGGCGACACACTCGCCTCGGCTTTGATGGCGAACGGCGTCAACCTCGTCGGACGCTCGTTTAAATATCATCGGCCGCGCGGCATTTTCACCGCCGGACCGGAGGAACCGAACGCGCTGGTCACTTTGCGCAACGGCTCCCGGCGCGAGCCCAATACCAAGGCCACCACGGTCGAGCTCTTCGACCGCCTCGTCGCGACGAGCCAGAATTGCTGGCCCTCGCCGCGCCTCGACGTGCTGTCCGTCAATCAGCTGTTCGCGCCGCTCTTCGTCGGCGGCTTCTATTATAAGACCTTCATGTGGCCGGCGTCCTTCTGGGAGAAGGTCTATGAGCCGGCAATCCGCCGGGCCGCTGGCCTTGGCATGGTCAGCCGCCTGCCCGATCCCGATCATTACGAGCATGCAACAGCCTATTGCGATGTGCTCGTCGTCGGTTCGGGACCCTCGGGGCTTTCCGCAGCTCTGGCTGCAGCCCGCACCGGTGCGCGGGTCATCATCTGCGAAGAAGATTTCCGCCTCGGCGGCCGGCTGCTATCGGAACCGCACGAGATCGATTCGATGCCCGCCGTCGACTGGGTGGCGGGTGTTGAAGCCGAACTCACCTCGCTGCCAGAGGTACGCATCTTCCGCCGCACCTCGGTCTTCGGCGTCTATGACGGCGGCACCTATGGCGCGCTCGAACGCGTCTCCGATCATCTGCCGCAGCCGGGACTGCATCAGCCCCGCCAACGTCTTTGGCAGATCGTTGCGCGCCGCACGATCAATGCCATGGGTGCGATCGAGCGGCCGATCGTCTTCGGCGGCAATGACAAGCCGGGCGTCATCCTCGCCTCGGCGCTGCGCACTTACGTCAACCGCTTTGCGACGGCGCCGGGCCGCAAGATCGCCTTCTTCGTCACCTCGGACGATGGCTGGCTCACGGCGCAGGACGTGCTGAAGGCCGGCCTCCCGATCGAGATCGTCGTCGATGCCCGCGCCCATGTCGCCGACGCCTTGACCCGGCCGCTGTCGCGCGCCGGCGTCCGCGTTCTTCTCGACGCCGTCGTCTCGGACGCGCATGGGCGACCGGGCCTCAAACATATCGAGGTGCGCAAAGACGACAAAATCCTCCAGTTCGAGGTCGACGTGCTGGCGGTCTCCAATGGCTATAATCCGCAAGTCGGGCTGACGACGCATCTCGGCGGCAAGCCTGTTTGGTCGGAAGAATGCGGTGCCTTCGTGCCAGGCGAGCTTCCGCCTGGGATGCAAAGCATCGGCGCGGCCGCCGGCGATTTCGCTCTCGCCGCTTGCTTGCGCGCCGGAATGCAAGCGGGCCGGACGCTTGCCTCGGATCTCGGCTTTGCGTCTGCCCCGGCCGCGGTTCCGCGCGCCGATGACGAGCCGTGCGCGGTGTCGCCCGTTTGGCACGTCGAACATCGCGGCAAGGCCTTTGTCGACCAGCAGAACGATGTGACCGCCAAGGACGTCGCGATCGCCAATCGCGAGGGTTTCCGCGCCGTCGAGCATTTGAAGCGCTATACGACGCTCGGTATGGCGACCGAGCAAGGCAAGACCTCGAGCGTCACCGGCCAAGCCTTGATGGCGCATTTGACCGGCCGCACGATGCACCAGGCCGGGACGACGCGCTTCCGGCCGCCGCATGTGCCGGTCGCCATCGGCGCCTTCGCCGGCCCGCATGTCGGCAAACACTTCAAGGCGACGCGCTATTGCGCCGGCCACGACTGGGCGCTCGAGAACGGCGCGACGATGATCGAAGCGGGCCAATGGCTGCGGCCGCGCTGGTTCACCAAGCCCGGCGAGACGGATTGGTTCGAAAGCGTGACGCGCGAGGTGAAGACCGTGCGCGCCGCAGTCGGCATCTGCGACGTCTCGAGCCTCGGCAAGATCGAGATCCACGGCCGGGACGCGGGAGCCTTTCTCGACCGCGTCTATGTCAACATGTTCTCGACCCTGCCGGTCGGCAAGGCGCGTTACGGTCTGATGCTGCGCGAAGACGGCATCGTGCTTGACGACGGCACCACGGCGCGTCTCGGGCCCGAGCAATATGTAATGTCGACGACCACCGGCAATGCCGGCAAGGTGATGCAGCATCTCGAATTCTGCCATCAGGTCCTGTGGCCGGAGCTCGATGTGGCGATGGCCTCGGTCACTGAGCAATGGACGCAATATGCCGTCGCCGGGCCGAAATCGCGAAAAGTTCTCGAAACTCTGCTGGGCGACAGGTTCGACGTCTCGAACGAAGCCTTCCCCTTCCTCGCTTGCGCCGAATTTTTCTGGGGCGACGTGCCGGTGCGGCTCTATCGCATCTCCTTCTCCGGCGAGCTCGCTTACGAGATCGCCGTGCCGGCCAATTACGGCGACAGCCTCATCCGCGCGCTCATGCGCGCCGGCGCGGAATTCGGTGCGGTGCCCTATGGCAGCGAAGCCCTCGGCGTGCTGCGCATCGAAAAGGGCCATGTCTCGGTGCCGGAACTCAACGGCCAGACGACCGCGGCCGATCTCGGCCTTGGCAAGATGCTCTCGAAGAAGAAAGATTTCATCGGCCGCGTCTTGGCCGAGCGCCCGGCTTTGACCGATCCCGACCGGCCGAGCCTCGTCGGCTTCAAGCCGGTCGATCCCGGCCAGCGTCTGCGCTCCGGGGCGCATTTCCTGGCGATCGAGGCGGCCGCGACGGCCGAGAACGACGAGGGCTATATGACCTCCGTCACCTATTCTCCGCATGCCGGCTGCTGGGTCGGCCTCGGTCTTCTCAAGCATGGTGCGGCGCGCATTGGCGAATATGTCCGCGCCTACGATCCGGTCCGTGAAGGCGATGTGGAGGTCGAGGTCGTCTCGCCGATCTTCGTCGATCCCGAAGGGAAATGGCTGCATGAGTGAGGTGCTCACCTTCCGCTCGCCTTGCGCGGGCGCCTTGAAAGACATTGGCGTGGCGGCGACGCCCGGCGTCAGCGTGCGCGAAAGGAGCCCGCAGATTGCGACCGTCATTGCACGCGGCGCGATCGCGGATTTCGCGGCGCGACTGAAGGCCTCGTTCGGCGTCCAATGGGTCGAAGGCAGCAAAGTCAGTTCCGGCGGCGGCCTCGTTTTGGTCGCGACGGGGCCGCGGGCTTGGCTCGCCTTGCGTGATGCAGGGAGCGAAAATCTCGCGACGTCGCTGGGCGAAGGCCTCGGCGAGACCGCTGCCGTCATCGAACAATCGAGCGGCTATGCCGTGCTGCGCATCGCCGGCGAGAAGGCGCGGGCGACCTTCGAGAAAGGTCTCGGCATCGATCTGCACCCGCGCGCCTTTGCGCCCGGCGATGCGGCTTCGACCTCTTGCGCCCATCTCAACGTTGTCATCTGGCAGGTCGACGGCGCGCCGACCTATGATGTCGCCGTGCCACGCAGCTTTGCCGCCGCGTTCTGCCATTGGCTGATGGAAAGCGTCGCCGAGTTTGGACTTAAAGTTCTCTAGGCTCGGGACCTCTTCATTCGGCCTGAAACGTCACGGCCTTGCCGATGAGCGATGTGATCAAGATCCGCGAGGCCAAACGATCGGATGAGGTCGATTGGCACAGTCTGTGGGCTGGCTACAATGCCTTCTACGAGACCAACGTGTCCCCGGACATTACCCGGCGGACCTGGGAACGCATCCTAGACCCAAGCTCCGCTATTTTCGCGCGGATTGCCGAGAGCGGCGGGGACGCAATCGGCTTCAGCCTCAGCGTCCTGCACGAGGGGACTTGGGTCGCTTCGCCGATATGCTATCTGGAAGACCTGTTCGTCGATCCAGCTTGGCGTGGCAAAGGCGTCGGCAGGAAACTGATTCAGGATTTGGTCGATCTTGCCGCGGAACGCGGTTGGTCGCGCCTCTATTGGCATACGCGCGCAAATAACCCCGCACGGCACTTGTACGATGAATTCGTCAAAGCCGACGATTTCGTCCGCTATCGGCTGCAATTCTGATCGCCGCGACGTAAGCGACAGCGATTGAAGCGCTATTATCTATTCGTGATCGTAATCGACATAGCCGCGGCTCGTCAGCACGATCCAGCCGTCACCGCGCCGCTGGATTGAGCGCACCGTACCGGCGCCCGGCAGGACGTCGCCCGGCACGACTTCGACGGCGCCCTGCGGTCCCTCGATCAAAGCGATGCCGTGATAGACGTCGCGCACGACCCAATCGTTGATCGGCGCGGGCGCACGGCGGGGCGCCTCCGCGGACGCCAGAGTCATCGGATCGGCGCGCGGCGCATCCGAGGCGGGAATTGTGCCGGTCGCATCGCCATCGGGGCCCTCGTTGCGTGCCTCCCGGTCAAGCGTCGCTTGGACCGCTTTGGCATCGAGACGTGCCGTGTGCGCCTTTTCGGCCGCGGCGACATGGGCATGGTCGAGCTTGGCGGTGAGCTGCGCAATTTCCGCCTTGGCCTCGGCCTTCTCGGCATCAAGACTGGCCTTGACCCCGTCGAGGCTCTTTTTGAGGCCGCGGATTTCGTCCGGTGCCGCCTGGAGGGTGGCGAGCCGCGCCTGCAATTTGTGAACCTGATCGGTCAGGGCCAAATTATCGCGGCGCAGATCGGCGAGCGCATTATCCGCCGCTGCGGGCGCAGGTGCCGCCGCAGCGGGTGCCGGTGCGGCAGTCGCGGGATGCGGCGCCAGCGCGGCCAGATGAACGCTCGGCCAGGTCAGGCTCGGCATCGACAGGCCAGGAATGGAGAGATAGCGGCTGCCGGCCGCATAGGCACCCCCCGCGACGATCAGCACGGCCGCGGCCCGCAGCATAGTGCTCGTCCACGAACTGCGCTTGACACGCGCCGTCCCGCCCAAAGGTTCGCCGGCAGCGAAAGCACCGCCGAACTTGTCCTTCCTTGGAGGCAGGATCACCAGCGCCGAGCTCGGGATTGGCGCCGTTTTCGGCGGCTCCGGCTTCTTGGCTTCGCTGTTTGCCCCAGGAACCTTGGCCTCGAACGGTGTCAACGCCTGCGCGCTGCTCTTCTGGGCATCAGGTGCGGCATCGGCCGCGCTCTCGCTCGCGGGCTCGGACTTTTTATCGTCGAAAGCGTGCGGATCGGCTGAGGAATCCATGGCGCAGGTCCCGGCGGCAGATTAAGACAGTCAAAACGTTGCACGAGATTTCGTTAAAAGCTTGTTGAAGACTCGGCATTTCATCGGCCGAAGGCCGGTGATTTGCGACATTGCACACAAGGCGGCGCGGGCCTTGCTAGTTCTTGCCAATGGATGTCAAAGCGCCAAACTCGACCGAATCCACCCGAACCGCCCGTTCCTCAGGAGTTCCATGGTCGTAAACGGCACGCCCACCCGCACTATCTGGCCTGCCGCGGACGGTCGCGGCGTCATGATTATCGATCAAACGCGTCTGCCGCACGAATTCGTGATCGCGGAGCTGGCGACGCTCCTCGATTTCGTCATCGCCATCAAGGACATGAAAGTCCGCGGCGCGCCGCTCATCGGCGTCACGGCCGCTTATGGCTTGGCCATCGCGCTGCGCGAGGACCCAAGCGACAGCGGTCTTGCCCAGGCCAGCGCAAAGCTCAACGCGACGCGACCGACTGCCGTCAATCTCGCCTGGGCGCTCGGCGTGATGGCCGCGACGCTCTTGCCTTTGCCTCCGGCGGAACGCGCCGCCGCCGCCTTCGTTAAGGCCGGCGAACTGGCCGATGGCGATGCTGCGATCTGCGATTCAATCGGCATCAACGGTCTCGCTCTGATCGCCGCGATTGCCGAACGGAAGCGGCGCGTGAACATCCTTACCCATTGCAACGCCGGCTGGCTCGCCACCGTCGACTGGGGCACGGCGACGGCGCCGATCTACAAAGCGCAAGAAGCCGGTATCGACCTGCATGTCTATGTGGACGAGACGCGGCCGCGCAACCAGGGCGCCTCCCTCACCGCCTGGGAGCTTTCGCAGCAAGGCATCCCACATCAGGTGATCGTCGATAATGCCGGCGGCCATATCATGCAGCATGGCGGCATCGACCTTGTCATCGTCGGCACGGATCGGACGACCGCGACCGGCGACGTCTGCAACAAGATCGGCACCTATCTCAAAGCGCTCGCAGCGAAAGACAATGACGTGCCCTTCTATGTCGCGGCCCCCTCGTCCTCGATCGATTTCGCCATCGCCGACGGCCTGCAGGACATTCCGATCGAGGAGCGCAGCGCCCGCGAAGTTACCCACATGCGCGGCCGCACCGATGATGGCCGGCTCGAGACGGTGCGCATCGTGCCGGACGGGAGCGGGGCTGCCAATCCCGCCTTCGACGTCACGCCGGCGCGGCTTGTTACCGGCCTCATCACCGAACGCGGCATTATTCCGCCGCGCAAGGAGGCCTTGGCCGCCGCCTTTCCAGACCGGCTCGTACCGGTAGAATAAGCGATTTGGGGGAGCCGATGACCGATCTCTTTGCCTGTAAGCCGCTCGCAGTGCTCGAAGCCGAAGCCGCGAATGTCGAAGTTCAAGGCATCACCGCGCACGGCAGCCCGCCACTGAAACGCACTCTGACGCTGCCGAGCCTCATCGCCATCGGCATCGGCGGCCTCATCGGCGCAGGCATTTTCGTTCTCACCGGGCATGCCGCCGCCGAATATTCCGGGCCGGCGATCGCCCTGTCCTTCATTTTATCTGGCTTTGCCTGCGCGCTCGCCGGTCTTTGCTATGCCGAATTGGCCTCCGCCGTCCCGATCGCCGGAAGCGCCTATACCTATGCTTACGCGAGCATGGGCGAATTCGTCGCCTGGATGATCGGCTGGGACCTGATTCTCGAATATGCGCTCGGCTCCACCACGGTCGCGATCGGCTGGTCCGGCTATGTGGTGAGCTTCCTCACCGATCTTCACATCCACATTCCGGCGCTCTATGCGAGCGCGCCCTTTGTTTTCGATCCTACGAGCGGACATTGGTCACATACGCATGCGATCTTCAACGTGCCGGCGGCCCTCGTGATCGGCGCGATGAGCACGCTGCTCGTGCTCGGTATCCGTGACTCGGCGATCGCCAACAATGTAATCGTCGCGATCAAGCTCACGATCATCGTGCTCTTCATCCTCGTCGGCGCCTTCTTCTTCAGCACCGCGAATTGGGTGACGGCGGGCAATCCGCACGGCGCCTTCATCCCGCCGAGCGCGGGGCCAGGCCACTACGGCTGGGGCGGCGTGCTGCGCGGCGCCGGCGTCGTCTTTTTCTCCTATATCGGCTTCGACGCGATCTCGACCGCGGCCCAGGAGGCCGTCAATCCGCAGCGCGATATGCCGCGCTCGATCCTCGGCTCGCTGTTTGTCTGCATGGTTCTTTATGCGCTGGTCGGCTTGGTGATCACCGGCATCATGCCGTACGATAAATTGAATGTGCCGGATCCGATCGCCGTCGGCGTCGATCATATCGGCTTCGGCTTTTTCGCGCCGATCGTGAAATTCGGCGCCATTCTCGGCTTGAGTTCCGTCGTCCTGGTGCTGTTGCTCGGGCAATCGCGCATCTTCTATACGATGGCGCATGACGGCCTGCTGCCGCCCCTGGCGGCGCGTGTGCATCCGAAATTCCGCACGCCTTACATTACGACGATCACAACCGGCATCGTCGTCGCGCTTCTCGCCGGCCTTGCACCGATCGGCCTCGTCGGCGAACTCGTCTCAATCGGCACGCTCTTCGCCTTCGTCATCGTCTGCCTCGGCGTGATGATTTTGCGCTTCCGCCATCCCGACATCGAGCGCCCGTTCCGGACGCCCGCCGTTTTCGTCGTCGGGCCCCTCGGCGCTGCCGCCTCGCTGCTTTTGATGGTCGGCCTGCCGGCCGATACCTGGGTGCGGCTTGGCGTCTGGCTCGTCATCGGGCTCGCGATCTATTTTTTCTACAGCCGCAAGCACAGCCGTCTGCGAAAGAGCGCGTAGCTCATAGTCCGCGTCGCGCGGATCACCGCGGCAGAACGCTCGATCCCGTCAGGAACGTATCGACCGCCTGCGCCGCCTGCCGCCCCTCGCGGATCGCCCAGACGACGAGAGACTGGCCGCGGCGCATGTCGCCGCAGGCGAAGACCTTGTCGAGCGACGCTTGGTAATCCTTCACATTGGCTGCGACATTGCCGCGGCCGTCGAGCTTGACGCCGAGCTTCTCGAGCAAGCCCTCGTAAATCGGCGAGACGAAGCCCATCGCCAGCAGCACGAGATCGGCCTCGATGGTGAAGGTGCTGCCGGGAATTTCCTTCATCTTCTCGTCGACACGGATGCAGACGAGCTGCTTGACGACGCCGTTCTCGCCGCGGAATTCCTTCGTCATGACCGCGAAATCGCGCTTTGCGCCTTCTTCGTGGCTCGAGGACGTGCGCAGCTTCAGCGGCCAATCCGGCCAGGTGAGGAGCTTGTTTTCCTTTTCCGGCGGCATCGGCATGATTTCGAGTTGCGTGACGCTCACCGCGCCCTGGCGGACCGAAGTGCCGATGCAGTCGGAGCCGGTGTCGCCGCCGCCGATAACGATGACGCGCTTGCCAGCGGCGAGAATCGGCTGGTTGGTGTGGAACGGCTCACGGCTGACGCGCCGGTTCTGCTGCGGCAGAAAGTCCATCGCGAAATGGATGCCGGCGAGGTCGCGGCCGGGGATCGGCAGATCACGCGGTTTTTCCGCGCCGCCGGCGAGCACGACCGCATCGCAATCTTCAACGAGGTTCAGCGGATCGAGATCGACGCCGACATTGACCCCGCCGTGAAAATTCACGCCCTCCGCCTCCATCTGCTGGATGCGGCGGTCGATCAGATGCTTCTCCATCTTGAAGTCGGGAATGCCATAGCGCAGCAGGCCGCCCATCTTCAGATGCTTCTCGAAGACGTGGACATCGTGACCGACGCGGGCGAGCTGCTGCGCGCAGGCAAGGCCCGCAGGCCCCGAACCGATGATGCCGATCTTCTTGCCGGTGCGGCGCTCCGCCGGCTCCGGCTTCACCCAGCCTTTGGCGAAGGCACGATCGACGATGGCGCATTCGATCGTCTTGATCGTCACCGGCTGGTCGGTGAGGCTCAGGGTGCAGGCCGCTTCGCACGGCGCCGGGCAGACGCGGCCGGTGAATTCCGGAAAATTGTTGGTCGAATGGAGATTGCGCGCGGCCTCCTCCCAATCCGACCGGTAGACGAGATCGTTCCAGTCTGGGATCTGGTTATTGACCGGGCAGCCGTTGTGGCAATAGGGAATGCCGCAATTCATGCAGCGCGCGGCCTGATCCCTCGTCGCTTCCTCGGAAAGCGGGATCATGAATTCCTTATAATTGCGGATGCGGTCAGAGGCCGGCGCATAGCGCCGGTCGCGCCGGTCGATCTCCAGGAAGCCCGTAACTTTGCCCATATCAGCCCCGAACCGGCCCGCCTCGCGGCGGGCAAACCAATGATTGGTCAAACCCTATGACGTTTATTCGCCGGCCGCCGCAAGCGTCGGCGCGTCCTGCTCCTGCGCCATCAGCTCGGCCAACGCACGGCGATATTCGACCGGCATCACCTTGCGGAATTTGCCTTTATACTCATCCCAATTGTCGAGGATGAGACGCGCCCGCGCCGAGCCGGTGTAAGCGGCATGATTGCTGATCAACTGATACAGGCGCTCGGCATCGAACCGCGTCATGTCACGCATGACGTCGACACGGCCGTGGAAGTCGAGATCGCCGCCCTGGTGATAGCTCTCCTGCATCTTCTCTTCTTCGGCGACAACCGGCTCGAGTTCGACCATCGCAAGATTGCAGCGTTGGGCGAAATCGCCCTCTTCGTCGAGCACATAGGCAATGCCGCCCGACATGCCGGCAGCAAAATTGCGCCCCGTCTTACCGATGACGACGACGATGCCGCCGGTCATATATTCGCAGCCGTGGTCGCCGGTGCCTTCGACGACCGTGATCGCGCCGGAATTGCGCACGGCAAAGCGCTCCCCGGCGACGCCGCGGAAATAGCATTCGCCGGCGATCGCGCCGTAAAGCACCGTATTGCCGACGATGATCGATTCTTCCGGCACGATCGGCGATTGTGCCGGCGGATAGATGATGATCTTGCCGCCGGACAGGCCTTTGGCGACATAGTCGTTGGCCTGGCCTTCGAGTTCGAGCGTCACGCCCTTGGCGAGCCAAGCGCCGAAACTCTGTCCCGCCGTGCCCTTGAGTTTGATATGCACGGTCTCATCCGGCAGGCCGGCATGGCCGTAGACGCGGGCGATCTCGCCCGACAGCATCGTGCCGGCGGTGCGGTCGCTGTTGCGGATCGTCGTTTCGATCTTGACCTTGGCGCCGCGCTGAATCGCCGGCTGCGCCTCGGCGACGAGCTTATGATCGAGAACTTTCTCGAGCTCGTGGTCTTGCAGTTCCGAGTGATAGATCGCCTCGGGGCTCGCCGCCGCCGGCTTATGGAACAATTTCGAGAAGTCGAGGCCCTGCGCTTTCCAATGCTCGACGACCTTGGCGCGGTCGAGCATCTGCATCTGGCCGATCATCTCGTTGAAGCTACGATAGCCGAGCTTGGCCATCCATTCGCGCACTTCCTCGGCGACGAAGAAGAAATAATTGATGACATGCTCGGGCTGGCCGACGAAGCGCTTGCGCAGCACCGGGTCCTGCGTCGCGACGCCGACCGGACAGGTGTTGAGGTGACACTTGCGCATCATGATACAGCCGGCGGCGATCAAGGGCGCGGTGGCGAAGCCGAACTCATCTGCGCCGAGCAGCGCGCCGACCACGACATCGCGGCCGGTACGCAAGCCGCCATCGACCTGCACCGCAATGCGCGAGCGCAAGCGATTGAGCACCAGCGTCTGATGCGTCTCGGCGAGGCCGATCTCCCACGGCGAACCGGCATGCTTGATCGAAGTCAGCGGCGAAGCGCCGGTGCCGCCTTCGAAGCCCGAGATCGTGACATGATCGGCCTTGGCCTTGGAAACACCCGCGGCCACCGTGCCGACGCCGATCTCCGAGACGAGCTTCACCGACACGTCGGCGCGCGGATTGACGTTCTTCAGATCGTAAATCAGCTGCTTCAAATCTTCGATCGAATAAATGTCGTGGTGCGGCGGCGGCGAGATCAAGCCGACGCCCTGCGTCGAATGACGCACTTTGGCGATGACCGCATCGACCTTGTGGCCGGGCAATTGGCCGCCCTCGCCGGGCTTGGCACCTTGCGCCATCTTGATCTGCATCATGTCGGCGTTGACGAGATATTCCGCCGTCGCGCCGAAGCGGCCGGAGGCCACCTGCTTGATCGCTGAGCGCATCGAATCGCCATTCGGCAGCGGCTTGAAGCGATCGGCTTCTTCGCCGCCCTCGCCGGTGTTCGACTTGCCGCCGATGCGGTTCATCGCAATGGCGAGCGTCGTATGCGCCTCGCGCGAGATCGAACCGAAGGACATGGCGCCGGTCGCGAACCGCCGCACGATCATCGCCGCAGGCTCGACTTCATCGAGCGGCACCGGCGTGCGGCCGTCTTCCTCCGCGCCGCGGATGCGGAACAGGCTGCGGATCGTCAGCGGCCGCTCGCTTTCCTCATTCAGAAGCGCCGCATAGGACTTGTAAGTCTCGGCCGAATTGCTGCGCACGGCGTGCTGGAGCAGCGAAACGGACTGCGGCGTCCAGGAATGCGCCTCGCCGCGAATGCGATAGGCATATTCGCCGCCGACATCGAGGGCGTTGCGCAGGACAGGCGAATCGCCGAACGCATCCTGATGCCGCCGCGCCGATTCCTGCGCGACCTCCGTAAGGCCGATGCCGCCGATGCGCGTCGCCGTGCCGGTGAAATAACGCGCGACGAAGTCTTCCGCGAGGCCGACCGCATCGAAGATCTGCGCGCCGCAATAGGATTGATAGGTCGAGATGCCCATCTTCGACATGACCTTCATGAGGCCTTTGTCGATCGACTTGATGTAACGCTTCACGGCCTCGTGGCCGTCGACGTCGTCGGGAAGTTCCTCGGCGAGGGCGTTCAAGGTTTCGAAGGCGAGATAGGGATTGATCGCTTCCGCACCATAGCCGGCCAAAAGCGCGAAATGATGCACCTCGCGCGCCTCCCCCGTCTCGACGACGAGGCCGACCGACGTCCGCAAGCCTTTGCGGATCAGATGATGATGCACCGCGGCCGTCGCAAGCAGCGAGGGGATCGGAATCCGGTCCGGCCCGACGAGGCGGTCCGACAAGACGATGATCGTATAGCCGCTCGTGATGGCCTGCTCGGCGCGCTTGCAGAGCCGGTCGAGCGCCTCCGCCATGCCTTCGGCGCCCTTGTCGGCGCCATAAGTCACGTCGAGCGTGCGCGTGTCGAACGTGTCCTCGACCATGCCGATGTTGCGGATCTTTTCAAGATCGTCGTTCGACAGGATCGGCTGCTTGACTTCGAGACGCTTGCGCATGGCATTGCCCTCGCGGTCGAAAATGTTCGGCCGCGGCCCGATGAACGAGACCAGGCTCATGACGATATCTTCGCGGATCGGATCGATCGGCGGGTTCGTCACCTGCGCGAAATTCTGCTTGAAATAGGTGTAGAGCAGCTTCGACTTCGACGACAGCGCCGAGATCGGCGTGTCGGTGCCCATCGAGCCGACGGCCTCTTGGCCGGTCTCGGCCATCGGCTCCATCAACAGCGCAATGTCTTCCTGCGTATAGCCGAAGGCCTGTTGGCGATCGAGCAAGGATACATCGCCGCGGGTGGCGCGCACGGCGGCAGCCGCAGGCGGCAATTCCTCCAGCTTGATCTGCGTGCGCGCCAGCCAATTGGCATAAGGCGCCTGCTTCGACATCTCCGCCTTGATCTCGTCGTCCGAAATGATGCGGCCCTGTTCGAGATCGACGAGCAGCATCTTGCCGGGCTGCAGACGCCATTTGGTGACGATTTTTTCTTCCGGAATCGGCAGCACGCCGGCTTCCGACGCCATCACGACATAGCCATCGTCGGTGACGACATAGCGCGCCGGCCGCAAGCCGTTGCGGTCGAGCGTCGCGCCGATCTGCCGTCCGTCGGTGAAGGCCACCGCCGCCGGGCCGTCCCACGGCTCCATCAGCGCGGCGTGATATTCGTAGAAGGCGCGCCGGCCCTCATCCATCAACGGATTGCCGGACCAAGCCTCCGGGATCAGCATCATCATCGCATGCGTCAGCGAATAGCCGCCGCGCACGAGGAACTCGAGCGCATTGTCGAAGGAGGCCGTGTCCGACTGGCCATTGTAGGAAATCGGCCAAAGCTTCTTGATGTCGTCGCCGAACAAAGGCGAACTGACCGAAGCCTCGCGCGCGGCCATCCAATTGTTATTGCCGCGCACAGTGTTGATCTCGCCGTTATGGGCGACCATGCGATAGGGATGGGCGAGCTGCCAAGTCGGGAACGTATTGGTCGAGAAGCGCTGATGCACCAAAGCAAGCGCCGACTCGAACAGCGGATCCTGCAAATCCTTGAAATATTCGTCGAGCTGCGTCGCCAGCAGCAGGCCTTTGTAGACGATCGTGCGCGACGATAGCGAGACTGGGTAGAAGCCTTTGGTACGCGGATCGTTCATCGCCAGAACGGCGTTCGAAACCTCCTTGCGCAGGATAAACAGGCGCCGCTCGAATGCGTCGTGATCGGCCCCGGCCTGCCCGGCATTGAGCCCGCGCTGGATGAAGATTTGCTTGATGACGGGCTCGGTGGGCTTGACGCTTTCGCCGAGCCCGGAGGAATCGACCGGCACGTCGCGCCAGGCGAGCAACGTCTGCCCCTCAGCGGCAACGATCGATTCGATCAGCGCTTCGATCTTGCCGCGGATTTCGGCATCGCGGGGCAGGAAGATCAGCCCGGCGGCATAGTCGCCGGCGGCCGGCAGATTGAAGCCCAGCTTGGCCGCTTCGGCGGCGAAGAACCGGTGCGGCATCTGCACAAGCATGCCGCAGCCGTCGCCCGCCTTCGGGTCCGCCCCCACCGCGCCGCGATGGTCAAGGTTGAGAAGGATCTCCAGGCCCTTGCTGATGATGTCATGCGACTTCTGATTGTGCATGTTGGCGATAAAGCCGACACCGCATGAATCATGCTCGCGCTCCGGATCGTACAGGCCCTGCGCGGGCGGCAGCCCCGGGTCGAGGCCGGGGGCTGCCGAAAGCCGGTCTTTCGCCGCCTCGTGCCCATGATCCGACCCAATCCGCTGATGCTTTCCTGCAGCCGTCATGCTCCGTCCCCAAAACTCAAGCCGGGTCGAACTCGCCCAATATTTGAGAATGCCCGCCGCAACCGGCATTGTGCCTGAAAAATGCTGGAAACGTGCCAGCATTCTGAAAGGTCAACAAAGCTGTCCTATCGACGCGGTGCGACTTTTTCAAATTTGTAGTGAAAACACAAGCACACTTTGCTCGGGAGGGCAAAATATCGCCGCCAATCTACGCCCCCGGCGAACCGATCTTGCGCCGGCCGAACGCGCCTCAAAATTCACCTCGATTCCCGCGGCGGTTTAGGCCGCTGCCCTGCCGCAATCCGCGCCGACTTTCGCCGAAATTCTTGTAAAGGTTCAGGAGAGCTCCGTGCTCGATGGAGGATATCATGGCTGGCTCTGACGCGGCACGCGCGAACCGAACCCTCCGCGCATCGAAACACGCCTCATCGGCCGCCGGCGCGATTGTTCTTATGCTCAGCGGCGCAATGTTTCCCGCCGCGCCGGCGCAAGCGCAATATGGTCCGCCGCCCTGGGCCTATCAATATTATCACGGCGATTATCCGCCGCCGCCCGGACCACCCGGCGACGAAGGCCCGCTTGCCGGGCCGCCTGGATATTACGCGCCAAGCTTCACCGTCGCAGACATCCGCCGCCGCGTCGCGCGGCTCGGCCTGCATCTCGTCGCCAAGCCGAAACGCAGGGACAATATTTACCTCGCGGAAGCCGAAGACCCGAACGGGGTTGCCTATCGGCTGGTCTTCGATGCCGAAGCCGGACGCTTGATCCAGAACACTAAGCTGCCGCCGCTCAAGAAAAAAATTGCGGCGGGAAAACCCGCCGCCGCTGCTGGCGGCGTCGGCGGACAATAAAGGGCGCCGGTTCAGGCGCCCTTCTCTGCTGGTCCGCAAACTGAAGCGTTAAGCAGCTTTGGGAGCCGTATCGCTCTCGACGGCCTTCGGCCCGGCCTTGCCGATCGGAACCTGGCGGGGCTTCTGCGCCTCCGGCAGTTCGCGTACGAGATCGACATGCAGCAGCCCGTTCTCAAGGCTCGCGCTTTTCACATAGACATGGTCGGCGAGCTGGAAGCGGCGCTCGAAGGCGCGCGCGGCGATGCCCTGATAAAGAACATCCTTCTTGGCGGCATCGCTGTCGATCCGAGCTTCCTTGGAGCCGCGGATGAGCACGCTGTTTTCCCGGCTCTCGACCGAAAGTTCATTCTCGGCGAAGCCGGCGACGGCGACGGAGATGCGATAGGAATCCTCGCCGGTGCGTTCGATGTTATAGGGCGGATAAGACGGAACCGCTTCGAAGCCGGCGGCTTGGTCGACGAGATTGAACAGACGGTCGAAGCCGATGGTCGAACGGTAAAGCGGGGTAAGGTCTAACTGTCGCATTTCATTCTCCTCAAAAAAGCGAGTGGGGCGGCAGCCGGCTAAAGCCCTGACCGCAACCCGTTTTCTGCGCGTCCGATTGGCCCGCGCGGATTTGATGTGGTAGCGATTGTGCGGGTTGCAAGGGCGCTTTCGACCGGATTCGCGAGGCGCCGCGCCTCCAAACGGCAAAGACGAGGCTTCGATTGGAGCTGATCAATATTCCGGCCAATCCGGTGCCCGACGGCGCCATCGCCACACCTTTGACGACCCAGGATGGAGTCAGCCTGCGGGCCGCACGCTGGGAAGGGCCGCCGAAGCCGCGCGGCACGGTCGCAATCCTCACCGGGCGCGCCGAATTCATCGAACGCTATTTCGAGACGGTCGCCGATTTGCTGGCGCGCGGCTTTGCTGTCGTCGCCATGGACTGGCGCGGCCAGGGCCTATCGGAACGCCAGCTCGGCAATCCGCGCAAAAGCCATATCGACGACTTCGAAATCTACGAGCGCGATCTCATCGCGCTGCGGGATCAATTGCTCGAACCTTTATGTCCGAAACCATGGTTCGCGCTTGGCCACGGCATGGGTGCCGCTGTGCTCATCGCCCAGGCACACGCCGGGCGTTCGCCCTTCACCCGGCTGGTGCTGACATCGCCGATGATCGATCTCTATCAATTGCGCTTCAAGACCGGCGCGCGGCTTTTGGTGGAAGGCCTCGACATCATCGGCCTCGGCGGCGCTTACATTCCCGGCGGCAGCGGCCGCTCGGTTTTCCTGCGGCCCTTCGCGCGCAATATCCTGACCTCTGACGCGACCCGGCATGAACGCACCGTCGCGGTGCTCAACGCCGCGCCGCAGCTCGTCCTCGGCAGTCCAACGGTCAGTTGGGCGAACGCCGCGCTGCGGCTGATGCGCCGGTTCGAAAATGCCGATTACGCGCGCCGGACGCTGACGCCAATTCTGGTGATTGCCGCGGGCGCCGACCGCATCGTCGCGACGCCGGCGATCGAAGCCTTTGCCAGCCGTCTCAAGGCTGGACATTTCATCACCCTGCCCCAGGCGCGCCACGACCTATTGATGGAGCGCGATGCGTTTCGCAGCCAATTCTGGGCGGCTTTCGACGCCTTCGTCCCGGGCGCGAATGACGAACTCGCGAAGACCTTGCGCGCCATGCCGCGGCGCCGCCGCCGGCGCTTCTGGCGCTGGCCGCTCGCCGCCCGCGCTTAGCCCGCGAGCAAGGCGAGCGCCGCTTCATGCAGGCGCTTATCCCCGGCGGCGATGACATTGCCGCCCAACGCCGCGTCGCCGCCGGTCCAGGTCGTAACGATCCCGCCTGCCCCTTCAACGATCGGAATGAGCGGCGCAATGTCATAGGCCTTGACGCCGGCCTCCATGACGCAATCGACGTGGCCCGCCGCAAGCATGGCGAAGGCATAGCAATCATAGCCATAACGCGAGAGCCGGGCCTTGTCTTCGACACGGCGGAATCGGGCAAGCGCCTCGGGGGGATAAAGCAAGGGCGATGTCGTGAGCAGCGTGGCGCGCGATAGCGTTTCGCAAGCGCGCACATAGAGCCGGCGCTGGGCCAGCTTGTGATCGCGCCCCGGCCCGCGCCAGGTCGCGATCTTGCCGTCGCCAAAGAAATATTCGCGCGTGAAGGGCTGCGCCATGGCGCCGTAGATGGGCCGGCCCCGATGCAGCAGGCCGATCAAGGTTCCCCAGGTCGGAAACCCCGAGATGAAGCTCTTGGTGCCATCGATCGGATCCAGCACCCAAACATATTCGGCCTCCTCGCGGTCGCTGCCGAATTCCTCGCCGACAATGCCGTGGTGCGCGAAGGTCTCGCGGATCAAGCGGCGCATGGCGACTTCCGCGGCGCGGTCCGCCTCCGTGACCGGATCAAACACGCCGCCGGCGCTACTCTTGTCCTCCGCACCAATCGCGGTGCGGAAGAACGGCAGAATGATCTGCCCGGCGACATCGGCGAGTTTTTCGATGAAAGCGGTAAGGTCGATGGCGGTCATGCGCGACTCGATATGCGTGAAACGACCATAGAGCCTCTATCGCCGTGCCGAACCTGGATTATGGCCGAAGCTGCGTGAGCGTTGCATCAGAGCAACGCTTTTTTAGTGGCGGAAAAAGCCAAATTTTCTCTTCGAGAATAATACCTTAGGCCATTTCATGCGGCGCGCCGCCGCAGAAGCGCAAAATAGGTCAATAAGACTTGCGCTTTGTGCGACGCGGGGGCATATTATTGCAGTGCGACAACCCGGTTGTCGCCGATGCCCTCCTTGGGCGTTTCCTCCCTAGACTTGGGCCGCTTGCTCTTTGGCAAGCGGCCTCTTTCATTTCTGAACCGGTCTCCGCGCTTATTCGGCGGCGGCCCGGGTCGTGCCCGCATGCCCGGCGGCGATATAGGCGGCCAGCACGGCCATGACGCGCGACAAATCACTGGCGATCGTGGAGAAGCGCGGCGCCTTGGCCAGGCTCGCCTCATTCATATAAAGCCCGCGATTGATCTCGATCTGCATCGCATGCAGATGATTGACCGGATCGCCGTAGTGCTCGGTGATGAAGCCACCGGCATAGGGCTTGTTGCGAAAGACCGTATAACCCGAGCTTCGCAATTCGTGCTCGACGAGATCGATGAGGTCTGTGGCGCAACTCGTGCCGTAACGATCGCCGAGAACGAAATCCGCCTTGATCCGCCGCTCGCTCTCGCGCCCCGGCGGACAGGTCGAAACCGACGGCATCGAATGGCAATCGATCAGAACCGTCATGCCGAACTTTTGCCAGGCGCGCGACAGCAGGGCTTCGAGCGTCCGATGATAAGGCTTATAAAGCGAATCGATCCGCGCCAGAACCTCATCGAGCCGCAGCTTGCGTGCGTAGATTTCCTGTGAATCGCCGACCACGCGCGCGACCGTACCGAGGCCGCCCGCAACCCGCACCGAGCGCGTATTGGCAAAACTCGGCAGGCGCGTCTCGAACATGCGCGGATCGAGCTCGTAAGGTTCCCGATTGAGATCAAGATAGGCGCGTGGAAAGCGCGCCCGGATCAGCGGCGCGCCGACTTCGACGCCGCCGAGGAAAAGCTCGTCGACATAGGCGTCCTCGGAGCGGCGCAGAGTCGCCGCATCGAGGCGGGAGCTGGCCAGAAAGCGCGCCGGATAAACCGAGCCTGAATGCGGCGACGACAGCACCAGCGGTGCGGCCAATCGCGCTGGCTCGACCACGTCGAAGGGGGGATCGAGCTCCGGCTCGTGCACGGGCGCGGTCTCGAGCAAGGACAAAAACGGCATGCTGCCGGGTTTGAATGCGGCCATCAAAGCTCCGATCTGCGGGCGCCGCGGTGCCGGCCAAGGCATCGGCGCCCGAATTAGGGCCAAGTTTGACACCAGATGGCCGGCCTGTCGATGGCACCGGCGATGGTCAAATCTCCGCGAAAGCCTCGATCGTTAGTTGATTATAGGGTCACTTTCACTCGATTTTTACCGAACGGGGCTTTGATGGCGGGAAACCAGGGGCTGTGATGAACGACGAGACCTTTCAACAAAATCCCAAAATTCTGCTCGCCGAGGACGACAACGACATGCGTCGCTTCCTCGCCAAGGCGCTGCAGAATGCCGGCTATGCCGTCGCCTCCTTCGACAATGGGCTTTCGGCCTATAACCGCCTGCGCGAGGAGCCGTTCGAGCTTCTGCTCACCGACATTGTCATGCCGGAGATGGACGGTATTGAGCTGGCGCGCCGGGCGACCGAACTCGACCCGGAAATCAAGGTGATGTTCATCACCGGCTTCGCCGCCGTCGCGCTCAACCCCGACAATCACGCACCGCGCCAAGCGAAAATCCTTTCGAAGCCCTTCCACCTGAAGGACCTGGTCAACGAAGTCCAGCGTCTGCTCGCCGCCTGAGGCCGCGACGCTCGGCTTGCGCCGCGAGCATGAAGCCGATATAGGCTCTGCTTCCCGCGGCCCTTGGCCGTCTTTTCGGGCGCGTAGCTCAGCGGGAGAGCACTACGTTGACATCGTAGGGGTCACAGGTTCGATCCCTGTCGCGCCCACCATTTAAAACCCCGACTCTCCGAGGCGTTGCACCCGAACCCCGATCGGTGCAAATTACAACGGTGCCGGGTCATTTGGGGTGTGCGCTATGATGCGCGCGAGCCGCAATCCACCCCATTCACGCCGCAATGAAGGACGCGCGAGCGACGGCATCTGCCGGAGGCTTTCAGGACAATCGTCCGATTCACCGCCCGTCTTTGTAATCAGCGATTCCTGCCCGGCTTTAGGAACGAAAGAGACGATTCAAGATTTTCTCATCGCCCCCTGCTGTTCTCGAGGCATCGAATATGAATGATGCGAAGCGGATCGATTGGATCGATGCGGCGAAAGGAATCGGAATCATCGCGGTCGTCGTCGGTCACGTCGTCGAACCGACCGGATATCTCGCGAGAACGCTATATTCGTTTCATATGCCGTTGTTTTTCGTCATATCCGGGTATTTGTTCAATTTCGAAAAGAACGACGCCGACCTGCCGAAGACGATCAAGACGAAATTCCATCACTTGATGATCCCGTATTTTGTCTGCGGGGTTTCGGTATTTTCGATTTGGCTCCTATTTTCGTGTCCGAAGCCATTTGTGGCCACACCCGGCGGGGCAATTGCCGCCTTGGCTTCTCAAAGCCTCGTCAGCTACCTCTATGGCATCGGGCAAATCAATGTTCTTGCGTCGCTCGCCTGGATAACGCCGGTGGGAACCGCGTGGTTTTTGGCGGCGCTGTTTTGCACCGAAATCCTGTTCCTGTTTTTTTTGAAGGCGCTGCGACGGGCCCCTGCCGGCATACGGCTGTGCGCGGCGATCTCGATGGCGCTCTTGGGCGTTCTGATCGGGCGAAAAATATTCCTGCCTTGGAGCTTGGATATTTCTTTCGTCGCGCTGCTTTTCGTCCTCGTAGGATACGAACTAAAGCAACACGATTACGTCGCTCGCGCCACGGTCTGGCATGCCTTGGGAGCCGGGGTCGTTTGGTTCGGCTGCATGTCGTTCAGCATGCTCTCGATGAACAATAGACAATACGACAACTTCCCCTTGGCGATGACGGGAGCCGTCGCCGGATCCTTCGCCGTTCTCTATGTCGCAAAAACCGTCTCGCGATTCGTTCCCGCGATGGCATCGGTCGGGAAACGATCCCTCGTCATCATGCTCGCGCACCCTGTTCTGTTTTATTATCTGCCGGCAGGATCGCCGATCCGCTATCATTGGTCGTGGGAGAGCGTCTATTTGCTCGCTGCGTCTCTCGCGACAAGTGTCGTGATCGAAGCGATCATCCTATCGCTTGCGAAGCCGATTTGGAGCGCGGCTCGGCGTGGCGCACGCGAGCATGCCGCCGCCCGAACCGAACGGCTGCAAGCCTCATTATAGTGTTGGGAAACCGGCCGGGCGCGGAAAATCAGAAACTCAGGCCCATCGAAGGCTGGAAGCCGGAGCTCGAGCCGCTTTGGGATCCGGTCGGCCCGCCACCCTGCATCGTCGTCGATTGCTCGAAGAATTTCTTGCGTCCCGCAGCGACACTCGGATCTTCACCCACCCCCGCCGACGAGCCGCCGGACGATCTCGGCGCAGCGATCGACCAATCCTCGGAAAAATCGTTGGGGTTGCTGCTCTCGACCGTCTTGGCATGGGCCTTATGTGCCGGATGCTTCGGCGCTTGGCCGTCTTGCGCAAGAGCAGCCGACGCAAGAGCAACCGAGCCCCAGCCGAGAACGAGGATTGCCGCTAAGCCGATGCAACGCCGAACCATATCTGCCCCCAAGAAAGACAGGATCCGGGCGGAATTTACCCCGGATCGCCTTTGCCGGCACTCACATGTCCGAGAGCGCGAAGGACACGGCGCCGCCCATCTCAAGCGAGGAATTTATAACGTAATCAGAGCTTTGGAATCCACGATTTCTTTGCCACATCAGCCGCCAAAGCGCCGACCACTTTCACGAAAACGGCATTCTCGTTCTTGCGGCAGAAATCCAGCGCGGACGACCGCACTTTCAGCGCTGCGGCCGTCAGGCGTTTCTCGTCCTGCGTGCCGAGCCGCGCCGCCAGAAACCCATAGATATAGCCTGCGAACAGCGCCGCCTTGTCGTCCCGCGCGGCAGTGAATTTTGCGCATGACGCCAAAGCGAGCGGTTCGGCGGACGCGGGCGTCATCGCCGCAACGGCGAGCGCGACGCCCGCAAACATCGAAATCCGTGACCGCATTTCAGCCTCCTGCTCTTCCGATCGCGGAGGCATATAGAGCCACAATGGCGGGTTTACGACGCCTCGGCGCGAACGTTTTGCGGCTCGATCAGGACCGGGACGGCCCCCGCAAGAGGCCTGCCCGCCGATCGGTCAGCCTCAATCGACCTCGAGCTGCCGATTGATGGCGAGTGCCAAAACCGTGACGATCGCACCCGACAGCAAATAGCCGCCGGAGGACATGACGCCGAAGCGGCTCGAAACGGCAAGCGCGACATAGGGCGCGAAACCGGCGCCGAAAAGCCACGCAAGATCAGACGTCAAGGCCGAAGCCGTATAGCGATAGATTTGCGCGAAATTGGAGGCGACCGTCCCAGAGGCCTGGCCAAACGAAAGGCCGAGCAGAATGAAACCGATGACCATATAGGCCGTCTCGCCGGCATCGCCGGTGTTGAGCAATTGCGGCGCAAAACCGCTGAACGCGGCGATCGCGGCAGCGGTGATGCTCAACACCCGCGTGCGGCCGATGCGGTTGGCGATGAGGCCGGACGCGACCATCGCGATCACGCCAAAAATGGCGGCGATCAATTCGATGATGAGAAACTTCTCCGCCGTCTGATTGGTGAACAGCAAAACCCAGGACAAGGGGAAGACCGTCACCATGTGGAACATGGCGAAACTGGCGAGCGGAGCAAAGACACCGATGATGATGTTGCGGCCTTCCGCCTCGATCGTCTCAAGCACCGGCGCCGCCTGGAGTTCGAGCGCCTCGAACTGTTCGCGATATTCCGGCGTGACGACGATGCGCAGCCGGGCGAACAGAGCCACGACGTTGATGGCGAAGGCGACAAAGAACGGATAACGCCAGCCCCAATCGTAGAAATCCTGCGGCGTCAGATAGGAGATGAAATAGGCGAACAGGCCGCTGGCGACGATCAGCCCGAGCGGCGCGCCGAGCTGCGGAATCATGGCATACCAGCCGCGCTGTTTCTCCGGCGCGTAAATCGCGAGCAGCGACGGCAGGCCGTCCCACACGCCGCCGAAAGCCATACATTGGCCGATGCGCAGAATCGTCAGGATCAATGCCGAGACCCAGCCGACCTGTGCATAGCCCGGCAAAAAGCCCAGCGACACGGTGCAAGCGCCCATCAGGAACAAGGCGATGGTCAGTTTAACGCCACGGCCGAAGGCTCGCTCGACCGTCAAAAAGAGGGCATCGCCGACCGGCCGGGCGAGAAAGCCAACCGCAAAGACGACGAAGGACAAGAGCGTGCCGTTCAGCGGCGAGGCATAGGGGAAGACCCATTTCGGGAAGACCAGGACCGAGGCAATCGCATAAACGAAAAAGTCGAAATATTCCGACGTCCGCCCGATGATGACGCCGGTCGCGAGATCAGCCGGGTTCACGCCGCTGTGTTGGGCGCTCGCCTCGGCTCCGGAGGAAAGGACTGCTGAAGGCGCTGCAGATTCGGCGCTCATGGATCGATCTTACTCCCAAAATGGCAGACGGCTGCACCCGGCGCCGCAAGGCCCCACAAGTCGACAGTCTTTTGTGCTGCAATGCGCCATCGGGGCATTGGGCAAATTGTCCAATAGCTCCTCTTTTGCAGTGCAGCTAGCCAGTCACCGCCATCATTCTCCGCGCCATAAAAACGGGAATTGCCGTGAGACGTCTCCGCTCTATCGCTTTGCTTTCGTGCTTGACCCTCCTCGGCGGCTGCAAGGCGATCGTATTGGATCCGGCGGGCGATGTCGCCATTCAGCAGCGCGACGCCCTGCTCGATTCCGTCTGGTTGATGCTGCTCGTCATCGTGCCGGTGATGTCGCTGACGGTGCTCTTTGCCTGGCGCTACCGCCAATCGAATCGGGTGGCACGCTACGAGCCGGACTGGGATCATTCGACCCAACTCGAACTTGTCATCTGGGGCGCGCCGCTGCTCATCATCATCGCGCTCGGCGCGGTCACCTGGGTGAGCACCCATCTCCTCGATCCCTATCGGCCAATCGACCGCATTGCTGCAGGCAAGGCTGTGCCGGCATCGGCAAAGCCGGTCGAAGTCGACGTCGTTGCGCTCGACTGGAAGTGGCTCTTCATCTACCCGCAATATGGCATTGCCACGCTGAACCAGGCGGCGGTCCCGGTCAATCAGCAGGTCGAATTCCGAATCACCTCGTCGAGCGTGATGAACGCGTTCTACATCCCGGCCATGGCCGGCATGATCTATGCGATGCCGGGCATGGAAACGCAGCTCCACGCAGTCATGAACAAGACAGGCGTGTTCCAAGGTCTCTCGGCCAATTACAGCGGCAGCGGTTTCGCCGGAATGCATTTCGCTCTCAGCAGCCTGAGCGCGGCGGATTTCGGCAAATGGGTCGCGAAGGTAAAGGCTGATGGCGGCGCCCTCGACCGCAACACCTATCTCGATCTCGAGCGGCCGAGCGAGAACGTGCCGCCCAAGACCTATGGCGCGGTCGACCCGGCGCTTTTCAAGCTCGCGGTCAATCAATGCGTCGACGCCGGCAAAATGTGTCTCGACGAAATGATGGCGATCGATGCCAAGGGCGGGCTCGGCCTCGCCGGTATCAATAATGTCGTGCCGCTCGTCTACGACAAATATGCGCGACGCGGCTCCGGCCCGACGCGGGCCTATGTCGCGGCGCTCTGCCAGCGCAACGGCGCCGCGATACCGGCTGCGACCGCGGCCGACCTTGCCCGCCAGCTTACCGCACCGGTGCGCCTCGCGCCGCTGCAATCGACCGACGCCGAATAATCCTCTCAAGGCAGTATTGCGCGAAATGAATCCGACCCTGCAGCACGAAATCTTCGGCCGCCTGACGCTCGACGCGATCCCCTATCGCGAGCCGATCCTGATCGGCACGTTTATCGGCGTCGCGATCGGCGGCCTCGTCGTCCTCGGCGCCATTACCTATCTGCGCGCCTGGGGCTACCTCTGGAAGGAATGGTTCACCAGCGTCGATCACAAGAAGATCGGCGTCATGTATATCGTCCTCGCCGTCGTCATGCTGCTGCGCGGCTTCGCCGATGCGCTCATGATGCGCCTGCAGCAGGCCTTGGCCTCCGGCGGCGGCCAGGGCTACCTGCCGGCGCACCATTACGACCAGATCTTCACGGCGCACGGCGTCATCATGATCTTCTTCGTCGCCATGCCGTTCGTCACCGGCTTGATCAATCTGGTCATGCCGCTGCAGATCGGCGCGCGCGACGTGTCCTTTCCCTTCCTCAACAGCTTCAGCTTCTGGATGACGGTCGCCGGCGCGATCCTCACCATGATCTCGCTCTTCGTCGGCGAATATGCACGCACCGGCTGGCTGGCCTACCCGCCGCTTTCGGAAGCCGCCTATAGCGCCGATGTCGGCGTCGATTATTACATCTGGGGCTTGCAGATCGCCGGTATCGGCACGCTGCTCTCCGGCATCAACATGATCTGTACGATCGTGAAGCTGCGTGCGCCGGGCATGACCCTGATGCGCATGCCGGTCTTCACCTGGACGGCGCTCTGCACCAACATTCTCATCGTCGCCGCCTTCCCGGTTCTCACCGCCGTACTCGCGCTGCTCAGCCTCGACCGCTATCTCGGGTTCAACTTCTTCTCGAACGATTTCGGCGGCAATCCGATGATGTATGTGAACCTCATCTGGATCTGGGGCCATCCGGAGGTCTATATCCTCATCCTGCCGGCTTTCGGCGTCTTCTCCGAGGTGACGGCGACATTCAGCGGCAAAAGGCTCTTCGGCTATACGTCGATGGTCTACGCGACGCTCGTCATCACCATTCTCTCCTACCTCGTCTGGCTGCACCACTTCTTCACGATGGGCTCGGGCTCAAGCGTGAACTCGTTCTTCGGCATCACGACGATGATCATCTCGATTCCGACCGGCGCGAAGATGTTCAACTGGCTGTTCACCATGTATCGCGGCCGTATCCGCTTCGAAGTGCCGATGCTCTGGACTGTCGCCTTCATGCTGACCTTCGTGATCGGCGGCATGACGGGCGTCATGCTGGCGGTGCCGCCGGCCGACTTCGTCCTGCATAACAGCCTGTTCCTGATCGCGCATTTCCACAATGTGATCATCGGCGGCGTGTTGTTCGGCATGTTCGCCGGGGTCAATTACTGGTTCCCGAAGGCCTTCGGCTTCAAGCTCGATCCGTTCTGGGGCAAGATGTCGTTCTGGTTCTGGGTCAGCGGCTTCTACTTTGCCTTCATGCCGCTCTATGTGCTGGGCTTCATGGGCGTCACCCGCCGGTTGCGCGTCATCGACGACCCGTCTTTGCACATCTGGTTCATTATCGCGGCTTTCGGTGCCCTGCTCATCCTCATCGGTATTGCGAGCTTCCTCATCCAGATTGCCGTCAGCTTCAAGAATCGCGAGGCGCTACGCGACACGACCGGCGATCCGTGGAACGGCCGCACTTTGGAATGGTCGACCTCCTCGCCGCCGCCCGCCTATAATTTCGCCTTTACGCCGATGGTGCACGACATCGATGCGTGGTGGGACATGAAGCAGCACGGCTATGTTCGCCCGCTCGAAGGTTTCAAGCCGATCCATATGCCGAAGAACACGGCTGCCGGCCTCATCCTCGCGGCCCTCGCGACGATCTTCGGCTTTGCGATGATCTGGCACATCTGGTGGCTGGCGATTGCGGGCTTTGCCGCGGCGATCGCCACCGGCATTGCGCATACGTTCAACTATCACCGCGATTTTTACATTCCGGCGGCCGATGTGAGCCGCACGGAATCTGAACGCACCCGTCTCCTCTCGGCCAAGGCTTAAGTCATGACCGTCCTGACCGATACCGCCACACCCGGCGCCCAGGCGCCGGTCTTCTACGTCGCTGACGAGCATGAGCATCCGGAAGGCGCGAGCACATACCTCGGCTTCTGGATCTATGTGATGAGCGATTGTCTCATCTTTGCGTGCCTGTTTGCGACCTTCGGCGTGCTGGGCGGCAATTATGCCGCCGGCCCGGCGCCGAAAGACGTGTTCGAATTGCCGATCGTGGCGGTCAATACCGCCATGCTGCTCTTGTCCTCGATCACCTACGGCTTCGCCATGCTGGCGATGGACAGGGACAAGACCGGCGCGACGCTCGGCTGGCTTGCCGTCACCGCGCTCTTCGGCGCGGCCTTCGTCGGCATCGAGCTGCACGAATTCGCCGGCCTGATCCACGAAGGCGCGACGCCGCAGCGCAGCGCCTTCCTGTCGTCCTTCTTCACTCTTGTCGGCACGCACGGACTGCACGTCACCTCCGGCCTTGTCTGGATGGTCGTGCTGATGGTGCAGGTCGCGACCAAGGGACTCGTGCAGGCCAACAAGCGCCGGCTCCTGTGCCTCAGCATGTTCTGGCACTTCCTCGATGTCGTCTGGATCGGCGTGTTCACCTTTGTCTATCTCTTGGGGATGTTGCGATGAGCCTTGATGCGCACGCGCTCGACGAATCCGATCACGGCCACGACGACAGCCCGCCGCACGGCACGCTGCAAAGCTATTTGATCGGCTTCGGCCTGTCGGTTGTTCTGACAGCCATTCCGTTCTGGCTGGTCATGTCCGGCGTCATCGCCGACAAGACGGTGGCGGCGATCACGATCATGGGTTTCGCTTTCGTCCAGATCATCGTCCACGTCATCTATTTCCTGCACGTGGACTTCAAGTCCGAGCGCGGCTGGACGATCATGACCTTTATCTTCACGGTGGTGATCCTGTTCATCACGCTCAGCGGCTCGCTGTGGGTCATGTATCATCTCACCTCGAACATGGCGCCGACCCCCGCCGTCATGAGACAGATGCCGTGACGACCCCGCGCGGCAGGGGGCGGGGACGCTCGCTGCTCGCGCGATGGGCGCTTTTCGGCTTCGTTTGCCTCACCGTCGCCGGATTGACCGCACTCGGGGTCTGGCAGCTCGAGCGGCGCGTCTGGAAGCTCGACCTCATCGCCCGCGTCAATGCACGGGTCCATGCCGCGCCGGTCGCGCCGCCCGGCCCCGCCGATTGGCCGGCGATCTCGACCGCCAAGGACGAATATCTGCGCGTCCGGTTATCCGGCCGCTTCCTCAACGACCGCGAGACCTTCGTTCAAGCCCTGACCGAGCTCGGCCCCGGCTTTTGGGTGCTGGCACCGCTCAAAACCGACCAGGGGTTCGTCGTACTGATCAATCGCGGCTTCGTTCCTCCGGCACGGCGCGCGGGCGCCGAGCACGACGTCATCTCCGGCGAGACCAGCATCACCGGCCTGCTGCGGATCAGCGAGCCGAAAGGCCGGTTCCTACGGCCGAACGATCCCAAGGCGGGGCGCTGGTATTCGCGCGATGTCGCGGCCATCGCCGCCGCCCACGGCCTCACCGACGTGGCGCCTTATTTTATCGATGCCGAGGCCGGCGCCAATCCGGCTGCCTGGCCGCGTGGCGGCCTGACGGTGCTCAGCTTTCCGAATAACCATCTCATCTATGCCCTGACCTGGTTCAGCCTGGCTTTGCTGTTGGCCGGCGGGACCCTTTATAATGTACGGGAGGAATGGCGCGGACGGCACGAAGCCGCCGCCGACCCTGGATCGAGATGCTAGCGCGCGAAGACCCGGATCCCGCAAGCCTTGACGATGACGCGGCCGTCGCGGCGCCGGCGCCGATAGGTGCAGCGGCGGACCTCATGGCCGCGCCGCCGATCTCGGACGCCGCCAATCGCAAGAATATGGCCCTGCTCATCCAGTTCCGCTGGATCGCGGTGATCGGCCAGTTCATCACCATCATGTTCGTGCAATTCGGCCTCGGCATTTCCTTGCCGTTGCCGCCGATGATGGCCGTTCTGGGCGGTCTCATCCTGCTCAATTTCGCGAGCCGCCTCTGGCTGCGCTCGCATGACGATATCGGCAGCGCGGCGCTATTGCTCGTCTCGATGCTCGATGTCTTTGCCCTGACGGCGCAGCTTTGGCTCTCCGGCGGCGCCAACAATCCCTTCGTCTCGCTCTATCTGCTGCAGATCACGATGGCGGCGGTGCTGCTCGATGCGCAATCGACCTGGCTGATTGTCGCACTGACCTTTACCGGCTTTGTCGTTCTCGTCAGCTTTCACGAACCGCTCGATATTCCAAGCCGCTGGGCCGGCACCAACACCTTCTCGCTGCCAATTCTGGGGATGCTCGTGTGCTTCATCCTCAATGCGGCGCTGCTCGTCGTTTTCATCAGCCGGATCACGCGCAATCTGCGCGAACGCGACACCCGCCTCGCGACGCTCAAACAGGCCGCGATCGAAGAAGACCATGTCGTCCGTATCGGGCTGCTCGCGACCGGCGCGGCGCATGAGCTCGGCACGCCGCTCGCCTCGCTGTCGGTCATTCTTGGCGATTGGCGACGCATGCCGCTCGTCAAAACCAATGCCGACCTGCGCCAGGAGGTCGAAGAAATGCAGACGGCGGTCAACCGCTGTAAGGGGATCGTCAACGATATCCTGGCTTCGGCCGGCGAGGCGCGCGGCGAGGCGCCAGGCGTGACGACGGTGACAAAATTCCTCGACGATATCGTCGCCGACTGGCGCGCGGGCCGGCCGACGGCCACGCTTGCCTATCAGAACAAGTTTGGGGCGGACCTGCCGATCGTCTCGGATTCGGCACTGAAGCAGATCGTTTTCAACGTGCTCGACAATGCCGCGGAAGCCTCGCCGAGCTGGGTCGGGTTCACCGCCGCGCGCGAGGCTGATTCGCTTATCCTCGAAGTGAGCGACATCGGTCCTGGCTTCGCGCCGGAGATTCTGGCAAATTTCGGCCGGCCCTATCAATCGAGCAAAGGCCGGCGCGGCCGCGGCCTTGGCCTGTTTCTCGTCGTCAATGTGGTCAGGAAACTTGGCGGCACCGTCACTGCGCGCAATCGCGGCCGCGGCGCCGTCGTAACATTGCGTCTGCCCTTGAGCGCCCTGGCAATCGGAGCCCCGCGTTATGGTCAATGAGCGTTTGCTGATCATCGTCGAGGACGACGTCGCCTTTGCCAATACGCTGAAGCGCTCTTTCGAGCGCCGCGATTACAAGGTGCTGCACGCCGACAGCCTCGGCGGGGTGAAAACGTTGCTCGAAACACAGAACCCCGGCTATGCGGTGGTGGACCTCAAACTCGGCGGCGGCTCGGGCCTTGCCTGCGTCGAGGCCTTGCACGCGCACGATCCCGAAATGCTGATCGTCGTCTTGACCGGCTATGCCAGCATCGCAACCGCCGTCGAAGCTATCAAGCTTGGCGCCCGCCACTATCTCGCCAAGCCGTCGAATACCGACGATATCGAGGAAGCCTTCCAGCGATCGGCCGGCGATACGCAGGTTCCCCTGACAGAGCGCCCGACCTCGATCAAGACGCTCGAATGGGAACATATCCACCGCACGCTGGTCGAAGCCGATTTCAATATTTCGGAAACGGCGCGGCGGCTCGGCATGCACCGGCGCACGCTCGCCCGCAAACTCGAAAAGCGGCAAGTGAAATAGTTCAAGTGAAATAGTTCGAGTGAAATAAATTACCAGCGCAGCCAGCGGCTGCCCGCAAGCGCCCCGACCGCCATGACGACCAGTACGGCGAGCGTATACCAGGTCGCGACGAAAAGCGGCGAATCGTCGGGGCAATGGGTCGCGTAAAGCGAAGCGCCGAACGCGCCGGCAAAAAGCCCTGCGACGGCGCCGGCGAGACCGGGATTGTCCGGCGCGCCACGATGCAGGGCGATGAGGGTGCCGACCAGCGGCGCCGCCGACATCAGCGGGATCAGCACCATGCAGACAAGGGCGTTGTGGCCGATGAGGCGCACACGCCAGAGGTCCGGCGGAACGACCGCCAGTTCGATCAGGACCGCGCCGGCGAGCACAATCAGCAGCGCGATCAAGATCAGCACCAGCGGCCGCGGGTCGCCGCGTGGCCTGGCCAGTTGCAAGGCCAGAGGCCCGGCGCAGGCAAAAACGGCGACCGGGAAAGCAATCTTGAACAGGATGCGCCAGTCGGGCAGCAGTGTGAAGAGATGCGGGCGCAGGCCGATGGCCAGGGAATAGAAGACGAGCGAGACCGCGACGCCTGGAAGAAAGCCGTAAAGAAGCGCCTGCGCGAGAGACATGCGCGGTGCGCTGTCCTGCGCCAGGCTACGGATCAGGTCATCCGTTTTCATGCTGCGCCGCCTCCCCTGGAGGTGCGTGCGGCGAGCGCGGCGAGCCCGCGATGCAGGGCGACCCGCACGGCGCCCCGCGTCATCATCAGCTTCTCCGCCGCCTCGGCAATCGAATCGCCGGCGACCGCAATGGCCTGCACGACCTTGCGCTGCACTTCGGGCAGCGTGCCGAGCTGGCGGTCGATATAAAGGCTGGCGAGATTGGGCTCTTCGGTGTCGGCCGTGAGCATCTCCGTAAAATCGTCAATGGGGACGTCGACATGCCGGCCGCGGCGGCGCAAGGCGTCGATCGTCTTATGCCGGGCAATGGTGAAAACCCAAGGCGTCACCGGCGCAGTTTCGATCCACGTCTGCCGTTTCAGATGGATGGCCAGCAGAATGTCCTGCACAATATCCTCAGCCTCAGCCCCTGCCGAATTTGTCCGCGCCAGCAAACGCCGCACGAAGGCCCGCAGCACCGGCGCCAATTCCCGCAGGAATCGCTGGTAGGACAGCGAATCCCCGGCATTAGCGGCGCGCAGAAGAGAACTCCACTCGCTATCCCGGTCTGGCCGCACGCACCCTCTTAGCTTGTTCGCAAAAACCCTGCTTGGCGTTACATGCCTTTTTGGCCTCGTGTTGTCACGCCTTCGTGATCTAAAATCGTCGGCGGCGCCGGTAACGGCCATCGAAGGCGCCTCGTACTAGGGCCGTGCGGGTTGCCAACCCCAGATCGACGACGGCCCCTTCCACAAGGCTCAAGGAGCAATTTATGACGACCAAATCGGGACTGACGAAGGCCACCTTGGCCTCCTCGCTCGCCGCCGCCATCGCGCTTGTATCCGTCCAGGCGCAGGCCGATACCAAAAAGACCGAAAAATGTTACGGCGTGGCGCTGAAGGGCCATAACGATTGCGCCGCCGGGGCCGGTACCACCTGCGCCGGAACCCAGCCGATCGATTACGACGGCCATTATTTCAAACTCGTGCCCAAGGGCACCTGCACCGCGATGAAGACGCCCAAGGGCGCCGGCTCCTTGACCGAGAAAATGTGAGATGCGCGAGGGCGGTGTTGGATGCGGGTTGTCCGCGCCCATTCGGCTCTCGTGATTTTGCCCGGCACGCGGGCTGCAGGCTTGCGTGCCGATTGACGCGGGAACTTTCGCCATGAGCTTCGCTTCGCTGCCGGCCGAGATCGGCCTCGGTTTCAAGCCGCAACATTTTTCCGATATCGCGGCGGCTCCGGCGGCGGTCGGCTTTTTCGAGGTCCATGCCGAAAATTATTTCGGCGCCGGCGGCGTCCCGCATCGCCAGCTCGCCGCCTTGCGGCGCGACTATGCGCTGTCGCTGCACGGCGTCGGTCTTTCGATCGGCGGCGAGACGCGGCTCGACGGCCATCATCTTGCGGCCCTCAAGGCGCTGTGCGTGCGCTACGAGCCGGAGAGCTTTTCCGAACATTTGGCCTGGGCCTCGCACAACGAGACCTATTTCAACGATCTTCTGCCGCTGCCGCTGAATGAGGCGACGCTCAAGCGCGTCGCCGCGCATGTCGATGAATTGCAGGCGGCGCTGCAATGCCGCGTGCTGATCGAAAATCCGGCAAGCTATCTGAGCTTTTCCGACGGCACGATCGCCGAGCCGCAATTTCTCGCCGAGCTCGCCGCCCGCACCGGCTGCGGCCTGCTGCTCGACATCAACAATGTCTATGTCAGCGCCGTCAACCTGGGTTTCGATCCGAAGACCTATCTCGACGCTTTCCCGCTCCAATGGATTGGCGAAATCCATCTCGCCGGCCATAGCGATGCGACCGATGCCGAAGGCCGCACCCTGCTCATCGACACGCATGGGGCGCCGATCGCAGACCCCGTCTTTGCGCTTTACCAATGGGTGCTGGCGCGCACCGGGCCGCGGCCAAGCCTGATCGAGCGCGACAACGACGTGCCGGCTTGGCCGGCGCTCGTCGATGAGGCTGCAAAAGCGGGCGAGATCCTCGAGGCCGCGCGCAAAGCCCAATCGCATCAGGCTGCGTGAGCGCCATGAGCCAAGCCCAATTCGCCGCAGCCCTGCTCGATCCGGATCTCGCCGCGCCGGCGACGGTCAGCGCCGGTCATCGCAGCCGCTTTGCGATCTATCGCAACAATGTCGCCGTGAGCCTGATCGAGGCCTTGGCGACACGCTTTCCGGCGGTGCGTCGCGTCGTGGGCGAGGAATTTTTCGCCGAAGCCGCACGCTTATTCGTCGCCCGCCATCCGCCGACGTCGCGGAGGATCGCCATCTATGGCGAAGATTTTGCCGATTTTCTCGAGCGCCTGCCCGCCTGCGCGGAGATTCCTTATCTCGGCGATCTCGCCCGGCTGGAAGCGGCGCGCACCCACGCCTATCACGCTGCCGACGCAGCGCCGCTCGGGCCCGAGACGCTCGCCGTCCTCTCGGCCGAGTCGCTCGCCGACCTGCGCGTCACGCTGCATCCGGCGGTCGCCATCATCGTCTCGGCCCATCCGATCGTCACCATCTGGGCGATGAACACAGGCGAACAGCCACTCGCAAATATCGAAGATTGGCGCGACCAGGCCGCGCTTATTTCGCGGCCGGCGATCGATGTCGAGGTCCGCATATTGCCGCCCGGCGGCGCGGCTTTTCTTACAGCGCTGGCGCGCGCCACGCCGCTCGCCGAAGCGGCCGAAACCGCGCAGCTATCCGCGGCCGATTTCGAGCTCACGCTCAATCTCGCGGCGCTGTTCAGCGCCGGCCTCGTCTCGCACATGTCCATGCCTCCCGAAGGAACGATACGATGAGCAGTGTTTCACTTCCCGCCAAGCAAGGTTCGCTCCTGCGGCGCGCCGCGCAAGTCATCGGCTTGCTTGAATCCCTGCCCTACTGGGTCTTGGGCCTCGCGGCACGGGTGTTTCCCGCCGCCGTCTTCTGGCAATCGGGCCAGACCAAGATCGAGGGCTGGCATCTGAGCGACAGCGCCATCGCGCTCTTCCAGGACGAATATAAACTTCCGCTCGTCGACCCGACGGCGGCGGCCTATGCGGCGGCTTTCGCCGAACATTTCTTTCCGATCTTGCTCGTGCTCGGCCTTGCCAGCCGCTTCGCCGCATTCTCGCTGCTGATCATGACCTCGATCATCGAGATTTTCGTCTATCCCGACGCCTGGCCGACGCATGGCGTCTGGGCGACCTGCTTTCTGCTCGTGATCACGCGCGGGCCGGGCCTGATCTCGCTCGACCATTTCATCGCGAAACATTTCGGTATCGTCTCGCGCAAGGCCAAGTAAGGGGCGCTCAAGTAAGGCGCCCTATTGCGCGACGACACCGCTGCGGTCGGCCTCGATGGCAAAGGCCGCAGCGAACAGCGCCTTCGTATAGTCGCTCTGCGGATGCGCGAAAATCTCGCTGGCGGCGCCTTGCTCCACGACCTTGCCATGGCGCATGACGATGATCTCATTGGCAAGCGCTTTCACGACGCGCAGATCGTGGCTGATGAAGAGATAGGCAAGCTGGCGCTTTTCCTGCAATTGCCGCAGCAGATCGACGATTTGCGCCTGGACCGACATGTCGAGCGCCGAGGTCGGCTCGTCAAGCACGACGAACTTCGGCGCCAGGACCATGGCGCGGGCAATCGCGACGCGCTGGCGCTGGCCGCCGGAAAATTCGTGCGGATAACGATCCATCGCCGCCGGATCGAGACCGGTGTCGGCGAGCGCCCGGGCGACGATCTCGCGCCGCTCGTCAAGGCTCAAGCGCGCGCCTTGCGCGATCAGGCCTTCGGCAACGATATCGGCGATCGAAAGCCGCGGCGACAGCGAGCCATAGGGGTCCTGAAAGACGATCTGCATGTCGCGTCGCAGCGGCCGCATCGCCTTGAACTTGAGGCCGTCGATGCGCCGTCCGAGATAGAGAATTGGACCTTGCGAACGGATGAGACGCAGAACGGCGAGGCCGAGCGTCGTCTTGCCGGAGCCGGATTCGCCGACGACGCCGATCGTCTCGCCTTGCCGCAGGGACAGTGAAATCCCATCGACGGCTTTGACGGCGCCGATTGTCCGGCGCAGTAGACCGCGCCGGATCGGGAAGTGCACACGCACATCCTGCGCTTCGAGCACGACGGGCGCCGCAGGATCGCTTTGCGGCGGCAGGCCCTTCGGCTCGGCCGCAAGCAACGCTTGCGTATAGGGATGCTGCGGCGACCGGAAAATCTGTGCGACGCTGCCGGCTTCGACGATTTCGCCCCGCTGCATCACCGCGACATCGTCGGCGAGCTTGCGCACGATATTGAGATCGTGGGTGATGAACAGCATCGCCATGTCGTGGCGCTTTTGCAGATCCTTCAGCAGTGTCAGAATCTGCGCCTGCACCGTGACATCGAGCGCCGTTGTCGGCTCATCGGCAATGAAGAGATCGGGCCGGTTGGCGAGGCCCATGGCGATCATCACGCGCTGACGCTGGCCACCGGAGAGCTGATGCGGATAGGCCGAGAGCCGTTGTGCCGGATCGGGGATGCCGGCCTCGACGAGGAGGTCAATAATGCGTTGGCGCAGCGCCGAACCCTTGCGCGCCCCGTGAAGCTCGAGGATTTCGCCGATCTGCCGTTCGATCGTATGCAGCGGATTGAGCGAGGTCATCGGCTCCTGGAAGACCATGGTGATCGCTGCGCCACGGACCGCCCGCAGGCGTCTTTCGTCGCACTTTAAAAGATCCTCGCCTTTGAACAGCGCTGCGCCGGAGACGGCGGCGCCTGGCGGCAGCAGCCGCAGGATCGACAAAGCCGTCACCGATTTGCCGGAGCCCGATTCCCCGACGATGGCGAGGGTCCGCCCGCGCGCCAGCGAGAACGAAATGCCCTTGACGGCGGCGAAAGCTTCGCCGCTCTGTCGGAAGGCGACGCGCAGTTCGCGGACATCGAGAAGCGGCGCGTCGCTCATGCAATCGTCTTCCGCGGGTCGAAGGCGTCGCGCACTGCCTCGCCGATGAAAATCAGCAGAGACAGCATGATGGCGATGACAAAGAATCCGGTCAGGCCGAGCCACGGCGCTTGAAGGTTCGATTCGCCTTCGAGCAGGAGTTCGCCGAGCGAAGCCGAACCCGACGGCAGGCCGAAGCCGAGAAAGTCGAGTGCCGTCAGAGTCGAGATCGAGCCATTGAGGACGAAGGGCAAAAAGGTCAAGGTCGCGACCATGGCATTGGGCAGCACGTGCTTGACCATGATCCGCGCGTTGCCAAGGCCGAGCGCCCGCGCCGCCGTGACATATTCGAAATTCCGGGCGCGCAGAAATTCGGCGCGCACGACATGAACGAGGCTCACCCAGGAGAATAGCAGCAGCGTGCCGAGCAGCACGAAAAAGCTCGGCGTGATGATCGACGACAGAATGATCAGCAGGTAGAGCTGCGGCACCGACGACCAGATCTCGATCAATCGCTGCATGATGAGATCGGTCCAGCCGCCGAAATAGCCCTGCACCGCCCCGGCCGCAACGCCGACGACCGATGAGATCGACGCCAAAGCGAGACCGAAAAGAATGGAGATGCGAAAGCCATAGATCAGCCGCGCGGCAACATCGCGGCCTTGATCGTCGGTGCCGAGCCAGTTCCATTCGATGTCGGCGCAGCCGCGGTTTGGCCGCCCCGGCGGCAAGATGCGCGCTGCCGCGGCCTCGCATTGGGCTTTGGTCAACATCCAGGTCGGCGGCGACGGCGCCGGCGTCGGCAGGGATCGTTCGATCGTGCGATAGGAATAATGAATCGGCGGCCAGATCATCCAGCCGTGCGCCTTGATTTCGTCGGCGACGAAGGGATCGCGATAATCGGTGCGCGCCAGAAAGCCGCCGAATTTCGATTCCGGATAATCGTGAAAGATCGGAAACAAAAGCTCGCCCTTGTAGGATGCGATCAAGGGCCGGTCGTTGGCGATGAAATCGGCAAAGAGCGAAATGATAAACAGGACGATGAAGATCCAGAACGACCAATAACCGCGCTTGTTGTGGCGGAAATTGGCGAGTCGGCGCTGGTTGAGTGGCGTCAGCCGGATCATCCCGCTCTTCGGCAAGGGCGGCGCAAGCCGGAGCCCGGATTTCGCTTCGGCGCTCGAAACGGCGCTCTCCACGCTCAGACCTCCCGCGTCTCGAAATCGATGCGCGGATCGATCCAGGTATAGGTGAGATCGGAAATCAAATTCACGACGAGGCCGAGCAACGCGAAAATATAGACGTTCGCGAAGACCACGGGATAGTCGCGGTTGATGACCGATTCATAGGACAACAGGCCAAGTCCATCGAGCGAGAAGATCGTCTCGATCAGCAGCGCGCCGCCGAAAAAGGCGTTGATGAAGGCGCCAGGGAATCCGGCGACGACAATCATCATCGCGTTGCGAAAAACATGGCCGTAGAGAACGCGGCCTTCGCTCAGGCCCTTCATCCGCGCGGTGAGGACATATTGTTTGCGGATCTCGTCAAGAAACGAGTTTTTGGTGAGAAACGTAACGGTGGCGAAGGCCGAGAGTGTCAGCGCCGTCACCGGCAAGGTGATGTGCCAGAAGTAATCCTTGATCTTGCCAATCAGCGACAAGGTGTCGAAATTTTCCGAAGTCAAGCCGCGCAACGGAAAGATCTGCCAAAATGAGCCGCCGCAAAAAAGCACGATCAGAAAGATCGCGAAAAGAAAGCTCGGAATGGCATAGCCGACGATGATGACGCTCGACGTCCAGATATCGAAACGGGAACCGTCGCGCACCGCCTTCGCAATGCCGAGCGGAATCGAGATAAGATAAGAGATGAGCGTCATCCACAGGCCGAGCGAGATCGAGACCGGCAGCTTCTCCTTGATCAGTTCAAGAACCGAAGTATCGCGAAAATAGGATTTGCCGAAGTCGAAGCGCAGGTAATCCTTCACCATGATCCAGAAGCGTTCCGGCGCCGGCTTGTCGAAACCGAATTGCTTGTCGAGCTCAGCGATGAATTTCGGATCGAGCCCCTGGGCGCCGCGATAGCGTGAGCCATAGTCCGCCGCGCCGCCGCCTCCCGCCCGCGTATCCGCGCCGCCGGTGAAATTCGCCGTCGCATTGGTCTCGAGGCCCTGCAATTGCGCGAGAATACGTTCGACCGGGCCGCCGGGCGCAAATTGCACGATGACGAAAGAGATGAGCAGGATGCCGAAGATCGTCGGAATCATCAGAAGGATTCGGCGGACGATATAGGCGAGCATATCAATGGCCGGGAAGCTGCACGCGCGCCGCCTTCGCGGTGTCGTACCACCAGGTCGAAACGACGCCGATGTCGTATTTTGCGCTGCGCGCGGGCCGTGAGAACAAGTCCCAATAAGCAACGAGATGATTGGGCTTGTTCCACATCGGCACCCAATAATGACCGGCACGCAGGATGCGATCGATGCAGCGGCAGATGTAAGTGAGCTTCTCGCGCGTATCGACGGTCAGTGCCTCTTCGATCAAGGCGTCGACGACCGGATCGGCAATGCCCGAGATATTATAGGAGCCCGGGACGTTCGCGACCTGCGAGCCGAAATAGGCGCGCATCGCCTCGCCCGGAGTCAGCCCGAGGCCGAAGCGCGATGTGACGACGTCATAATCGAAATTGTCGGTGCGCTCCTTATACTGCGCCGGATCGACGACACGGAAGCGGGCGGTGATGCCGAGAAGATTGAGATTACGGATGAAGGGCGCCGTATGCGGTTCCAGCGCATTGTCAAAATCGAGAAATTCGATTTCGAAGGGCTTGCCGTCCGGCAGCAGCAGATTGTCGCCATCGCGTTTGCAGCCGGCGGCAAGCAGAAGGTCGTTGGCCTTGTGCAGCAGCGCGCGGTCCTCGCCCGAGCCGTCCGAAACCGGCGGCACCGGCACATCGCCGAAAACCGCAGCCGGCAATTTGGCTTTGAACGGTGCGAGGATCGCAAGTTCTTGCGCCGACGGCTTGCCGCTCGCCATCATCGGCGAATTCTGGAAATAGGAGACCGTGCGGCTGTAAAGGCCGTACATGATGTTGCGATTGGTCCATTCGAAATCGAAGCACTGTTCGAGCGCCTCGCGAACGCGAATGTCCTTGAACTTCTCGCGCCGGACGTTGAGGAACCAGGCCTGGGTGCCGAGCGGCAATTGATCCGGCAAAGTCTCGCGCTTGACGCGGCCGTCCTTCACTGCGGCGAAGTTATATTGCGTGGCCCAGACCGCAGAGGTGAATTCTTCGCGGAAGGTGAAGACCGCGGCCTTGAACGCTTCGAAGGCGACTTTGCGATCGGCAAAATATTCGTAGCGGATGGTATCGAAATTGTTCTGCCCGACATTGGCCGGCACGTCCTTGCCCCAATAATCGGCGACGCGTTCGAAGGCGATGAAATGGCCCGCGTCGAAACTTGCGACCTTATAGGGCCCGGAGCCGAGCGGCGGCTCCAGCGTCGTCTCGTTGAAGGCATGTTTGCCATAATAGGCGGCGGAAAAGATCGGCTGGCCGGCAACCGCCAGGATTGCCTCGCGGCTATGCCCCTTCTTCAAGGTCACGCGCACGATATCATCGGCTTCCGCCATGGTACTTTCGAGGTCGCGCAAGGATTGGGCAATGGCCGGATGGCCTTGCTCTTTCAAAATATTGAGCGAAAAGACCACATCATGGGCAGTCAGCGGCGTGCCGTCATGGAACCGCGCTTCCTGGCGCAGGAAGAAGCGGTAGGTGAGCTTATCCGCTGAAGCCCAGATTTTCTTGGCGACGAGGCCGTAAAGCGCATCCGGCTCGTCGCTATTGCCGACCATGAGGGAATCGAAGATGGCGCCCATGCCGGTCGCGCCGTCGCCCTTCAGGATGAAGACGTTGAAGGAATTGAACGTCGTCGGATTGACGTTGGCGCCGCCGCCGCTCGGCTGAAGCACGATCTGCCCGCCCTTCGGCGCCTGCGGATTGACATAGGCGAAGGATTTGAAATCCGGCGGCAGAGCCAGATCGCCGAAGATCGACAAACCATGCGTTTCACGGCCGGCGGCCGGCACATCGGCCAGAAGACGGATCGAACGAAGCGGAACACTGGCGCCGAGAAGGCCGGAGCAAAACTGGAGAACGGAGCGGCGGGAAAAGGCCGGGCGTTTCTGGGATGTCAAAAAAGCCTCTCTGGCGCTGTGCAAACGAGCCATGAGCAGAATGTCGGAGGATTATGTCGCTTTTTGACATCACCGCGCAAGGTGACGCGCCGCGCACCAGCTATTGAAGGCTTCGCGGCACCCGCCGCGAAGCGCGATTATGCTGCGGCCGTTTTTTTACTGCGCGGGTTTCGGCAGCGGCACGGGATGATCGGACAACGTATCGAGATAGGCGACGATATTGGCCCGCTTCTGCGGATCAGGTTCGCCGGCGAAGGTCATCTTCGTGCCCGGAATGAAAGCCTGTGGGTCCTTGATGAAGGTAAAGATATCCTGCGGCGTCCAGGTGCCGCCCTTGGCCTTCATCGCGTCGGAATATTGGAAACCCGGCACCGAAGCGCGCGCGCGGCCGACGACGCCATAAAGCGGCGGCCCGAGGATCACGCCGCCGCCCTTGGCGAAATTATGGCAGATTTGGCAGGGCTTGGTATCGTCCTCGCCCTTCTTGGCGTCGGCCTTGCCGATATACGTCGCAAGAAGCTCGGTCGGCGCAGGAGCCGCGGGCGCGGCGGCCGGCTTCGCCGCTTCGCCACCGGCCAGATTATCGCCAGGCTTGGCCGGAGTCGGGTGCGAAAAAATCGCATTCGAGGCGAGATAAACGACTTGCAGAAATAGCAGCGTGCCGAGAACGCCCCCGGCGATCTTATTGAACTCAAAAGAATTCATGGCTTACCACACTCCCCCGTCGCGACCGAAACCTAACATAACGCATGTTGATTAGTCGTTTTGCCGCGGCCTTGGCAACCCGTATAAACGAGGCGGGAGAGTATTTTCCCTTTTGGGCAAAAGTCCATCGCTTGCCTTGGCCCGCGCCGCTCTGGCTCCGGCAGGTCCGTCCCTCTATCATCGTGCCCGAGACTGTGCTTAGAGCGCGGGGCGCTCCAGAGACGCCCATTCCGAGGCAGAGATGACCGATAAGAAAATCGCCTATCAGGGCGAACCCGGCGCCAATTCCGATATCGCTTGCCGCGCCGTCTTCCCGGATTTCACGCCCCTGCCCCGCGCCACGTTCGAGGACGTGCTGACGGCGGTCACGGACGGTGCCGCGGACTATGCGATGATCCCGATCGAGAACTCGCTGGCCGGCCGCGTCGCCGATATTCACGCGCTGCTG
The DNA here is from genome assembly GCF_947646745.1 of uncultured Methylovirgula sp. Lineage (NCBI taxonomy): Bacteria > Pseudomonadati > Pseudomonadota > Alphaproteobacteria > Hyphomicrobiales > Beijerinckiaceae > Methylovirgula > uncultured Methylovirgula sp. The sequence continues at coordinate 47,055 of NZ_CANSHK010000024.1, forward strand.
CCGACGGCCGGGCTCTATATCATCGGCGAATATTTTCTGCCCATCCACTTCCAATTGCTCGGCATCAAGGGCGCCCGAATCGAGGACCTGAAATCGGTCTACAGCCACGTCCATGCGCTGGGCCAATGCCGCAAGATCATCCGCAAGCTCAACCTTGTCGCGCATATCAGTGGCGATACGGCGGGCTCTGCCAAGGAAGTCGCCGAATGGCGCGATGCGACAAAGGCGGCCCTCGCCCCGGCCCTGGCCGCGGACATTTATGGCCTCGACATTCTCGCCGCCGATGTCGAAGACGCCAAACACAACACGACCCGCTTCGTCATCCTGGCGCGCGAGCCGCGGTGGCCGGCCGTCGGCGCGGGCCCGGCCGTGACGACCTTTGTCTTTCGTGTCCGCAATGTTCCGGCAGCGCTCTACAAGGCGCTCGGCGGCTTCGCGACCAATGGCGTCAATATGACCAAGCTCGAAAGCTATATGGTCGACGGCGAATTTACCGCGACGCAATTTCTCGCCGATGTCGACGGCCACCCGGACGAGCCGGCGCTCGTGCGCGCCTTTGAGGAACTGGCCTTCTTCTGCAAGGAACTCAAGATCCTCGGCGTCTACGCGCCGCACCCATTCCGGACCGAAAGCTTGGCCGGCATGTCGGATTGATGCGGCTTTTCGGACACGCTCGCGGGCGGAAAACCGCGAGATTGCGCCAAAGCGACGCGCTGGCCGCATTGCTGCCATCAAGGCCAATTTAACCATCCCGACGGATGACGCGAATGCAACGCTTCACAGGAAGGTCTCATAAAGGTTGACGGAACCTTCGTTTAACCAACGCCCGGTAGGACTGGCGGACCGAGTGCCATGAAAGGAGTTTTTGTCATGAGCCTTCACCAGCGCGCGGGCGCTTTGAAGCTTGCCTTGGCCTTGGGCGCCGCCCTCGCGATGGCGGCTTGCGCCAAAAATCCGGGAGCCGACGGCCTTGCAGGAGGCTACGGCACGGCGACGCCCGGCTCGCCGCAGGATTTCAGCCAAAACGTCGGCGATCGCGTCTTCTTTGATACCGATTCGACCGAATTGACGCCGACGGCGCAAGCGACGCTCGACAAGCAGGCGGCGTGGCTGCAGCAATACGGCCGCTACAATTTCGTCGTCGAAGGCCATGCCGACGAGCGTGGCACGCGCGAATACAATTTCGCCCTCGGCGCGCGGCGTGCCGAACGCGTCAAGGAATATCTGGCCTCGCGCGGCGTGGCGGCGGAACGCATCCGCACGATCAGCTATGGCAAGGAACGTCCGGTCGCGGTGTGCAACGACATTTCGTGCTGGTCGCAGAATCGCCGCGCGGTGACCGACCTCAACCCCGGCCAATCCTGAGCCAAGACGGCTCATCTCGCAAAAAGGCCGGTCTCCAGACCGGCCTTTTTGTTTTGCCGTTATTCCGGCGGCGCCCCGGCGGGCGACCGCGGTGGCAGTGACCGCAGGAACGTCAGAGAAAAGAACGCGCCGATCCAGGATCCGCCGGCGGCGAAGCAGACGTAGATCCAGTTTTCGGTGTAATTGATGACCGCGTAAGAGGAGAGCAGATACCAGACGCTGCTCCAGCTCGCCGCCGAGATTCGGCGCCGTGTCGCGACGGCCGATGTGAACATCACATAGACCGCATCCGTCGCCGCCGTCGCAAGGACGACACCCGCCGCGGTCGCGACATTGAATGACCCCACCATCGTCCGAGCCTCCCAGGATCCGCATCGCCCGTGGAGAGGCTAGACTAAGCCAAAAAAAGCGGCGCCATGGGCGCCGCTTTTAGACTTTAGCGACCAGCAAATTGCCCTAGGTCTGCGGCTGCGGCTCCAGACCCGGCTCGGGGCCGGCCTTGGGCTGGCGACCGGTCGCAGGCACCGGCGA
>NZ_CANSHK010000025.1:0-48642 GCF_947646745.1 uncultured Methylovirgula sp.
TCCGCAGATCCTGCGGGGCGGCATCGTCGTGGAGGCTGAGAAGGCGCCTCTCGCGTCTTCTCGGCGCCAGCTTGGCCTGGGCGAGGCCGGCGGCGATGGCGATCCGCAAAATCGCAAAGAAGAATGTACGCGCGAGGCCCTGCTGCTTCAATTCGATGAGGCCGAACCCATGGGCGAGCCCGCTGGCGGCAAAGACGGCGCCGATCGGAAACAGGGCGATGACGAACAAGACGCGCCAAGCGGCGAGAATTTTCTGCAGCGGCGTCGGCGCCGTCTCTTGCGGCTTGCGAAACGCGGCGCGGCGCGCCGTGCGGCTCAACGGCCAGTAAAAGACGACGATCACGGCCAGGACCGCCCAAAAGATCGGCGCTCGCCAGCCTGCAAGCTTGCTGGCGCTTTCCGTAAGCCAGGCGCCGGTTCTCTTGTGGAGCGCGAGAATGTTGCCGGGAATTTCGCTGAAGACATCGCGCCAGAGGGATGGGCTGGCGAGGCTCGGCTCCTGCTGGAGCAGCGATTGCGCGAGCCGTGCGCGCAATCGTGCGGCGATCGTATCCTGCGCCTGCTGCGTCTGGACGACGAGCAGATTGGCCCGTTTCACCAAAGTATCGAGGTCGTCGTAGGCTTTCTGGCGCTTCGCCCGCTCGGCCGTGACCACTTTGGCTTCCGGCGGCGCATTGGCGGCCGGTGCGGGGCCGAGCTGGTCGAGCTGCGCCTTCTGGGCGGCGAGCCGCGGCGTCAGATGATCGAGGAGCTTTTGCAGCAGCGGCCCTAAGGGCTGCGTTTCATCCTGAAGCTTTTGCAGGACTTCCTTGGAAAGCCCGGGCTGCTGCAGCGCCGTGTCGACCTCCTGCAAGCTCCGCGCCGTCTGGTCCAGGTTGGCGGCGTCGATGTCATTGAACGTATTGGCGCGCGCGGCGACGCCCGCGCCGAGGAGCAGGGCGAGAAGGGCGAAAAGGCGGGCCACACGCAGCAGGGTCAAGGGCCAAGGCTCCGGTCGGCATTGCAAGGTGCGGCGCAAGGGTGACGCAGCCGCGATGCTCCCGTTCGCCAAGAAAGACGGCAGCTTCATGTCTTTATGGCGTTAATCTTAGGCGGATAGCGATGCGTCACGCCGCGAAAATCCGCGAGTCGATAGGCGCCGTCTTCGCCCGGCATGACGCTGTCGAGCGGCACTTTGCCGAAGCCGCCGGGAATATCGAGCATGTAGCGGGGCTGACAGAGGCCGGAGAGTTTTCCGCGCAAGGTGGCGACGAGCCTTTGTCCTTCGCCGATCGACAGGCGGAAATGCGATGTTCCGCGCGCCAGATCCGGATGATGCAGATAATACGGCTTGATGCGCAGCGCCACGAAGCGGCGCATCAGCGCCGCCAAAGTTTCGGCATCATCGTTCACGCCGCGCAGCAAAACACTTTGGCTCAGCATCGGAATGCCGGCATCGATCAGCGTGGCGCAGGCGGCGGCCGCGGCGTCGTTCAATTCGCGCGGATGGTTGGCGTGAAGCGCGACATAGACCGTCTTGCCCGATCCGCGCAGCAGATGGGCGAGCGCCTGCGTCACCAGCGCCGGCGCGACGACCGGCACGCGGCTATGGATGCGCACCACTTGGACATGCGCGACGGCCCGCAGCCGCGCGAAAATCTCGTCGAGGCGGCGCAAGGAGAGAATCAGCGGATCGCCGCCGGTCAGGATCACTTCGAAGATCTCGCGGTGATCGGCGAGATAGGCGAACGCCTTATCAAGCGCATCCGGCGAAAGATGTGTTTCGCCGCCGGGCCCGACGCTCTCGCGCCGGAAGCAGAAACGGCAATAGACCGGGCAGACATGCAGCAGCTTCAGCAGCACCCGGTCGGGATAGCGATGCACCAATCCTTCGACGGGGCTTCGCGCCGCATCGCCGATAGGGTCAGCCCGTTCCTCCGGCGTCGTGATGCGTTCGGCGGCGGTGGGAACGAACTGGCGGGCGATCGGATCGTCGCGATCGTCGCGGTCGATCAGCGACGCCACCGTCTCGTTGACGGCAATAGCGTAGCGTTCGCCGACCGCCGCCAATTCATCGCGCGCCTCGGGCGCGACGAGACCCGCCGCGATCAGGTCATCGATGCTCATCATCGTCGCACCGCTCATAAGGGCGTTCCGATTTCGGCAACCGGCGCCCACAGCACATCCTCGATCCGCTTCGCATCGGTCGCGAGCATCACCAGCCGGTCGAATCCAAGCGCGATGCCGCAGGCCGGCGGCATGGCGCCGAGCGCGGCGAGAAAATCCTCGTCGATCGGATAGGCGTCGCCGTAGATGCGCTGGCGCTCGCGCATCGCGGCGGCAAAGCGGCGGCGCTGCTCATTTGCGTCGGTCAATTCGCCGAACCCATTGGCGAGTTCGACGCCGCAGACATAAAGCTCGAAGCGCTCGGCAAATCTTTTGTCTTCCGTGAGCCGCGCCAAGGCCGCCTCCGGCGCCGGATAATCGAAGAGCAACGTCGCGCGGCCGTGGCCGAGGTTCGGTTCGATCTTCGCCGAAAGCACCTTGCTGAAAAGATCCGACCAAGTGTCGTCTTCTGTGACGCGCAAGCCGAGAGCGGCGGTTTCGCGCGCAAGAGCCTCGCGGTCGCAGCCTTGCGCATCATAGGTCGCCGTGAGATCGAAGCCGGCGTAGCGCTCGAAGGCTTGAGCGACGGTCAAAATCTCCGGCTCGGCAAAGGCCGCCGCCGTCGCGCCGCGGAAGCGGAATGTGTCGGTCGCGGCCGCCTTGGCCGCAGCGGCCAGCACATCCCGGCAGTCGGCAAACAGAGCGCGATAGGGCGCCTTCGCCCGGTACCATTCGAGCAGGGTGAATTCCGGATGATGCAGCGGGCCGCGCTCGCGGTTGCGGAAGACATGCGCGAGGCTGAAAATCTTGTCCTCGCCGGCGGCGAGCAGCTTCTTCAGCGCGAATTCCGGCGAAGAATGCAGATAAAGCCGCGAGCGGTGCTCATCCGGGCCGATCAGCTGCGTTGCAAAGGCCGAAATATGCGTTTCGTTGCCCGGCGAGACCTGCAAAATCGCGGTATCGGCCTCGATAAAGCCCTGGGCGTCGAAAAAGCCGCGCAAAGCCTTGGCCAGCGCCGCCCGGATGGTTAAAAAGCGCCGCTGTCCGGCCTGCGCGCCCGGCTGCCACCAGAAAGAAGGCTCGCTCATATCCTCATTTCGCTTGAAATCCCCCCGCGAAGCCTTGTAGCGAGGGCACGGGCGCTTATAGCGCAGCCGCGCAGCGTGCGGCAGGCCGCCCGGAATTAGCCTGCCTCCGGCTAGTCCCCATTGAATTTTAATGCGTTTTGGTTCAAGCGGCGGCTCGGATCAAAGTGCCGCTCGAGTCAGAGACGAAGGAAACCTCGTGAAAGTCATCGCCAGTTCCATCCGCAAAGGCAATATTATCGAGCGCGACGACGGCCAGCTCTATGTCGTTCTCAGTGCCGAAAGCTTCCATCCTGGCAAGGGCACGCCGACGACGCAGATCGACATGCGCCGCTTGTCCGACGGCGTGAAGGTCTCCGACCGCTACAAGACGACGGAACAGGTCGAACGCGCCTACGTCGAGGACGCCAATTTCAATTATCTCTATCAGGACGGCGATCATTATACATTCATGAATGCCGATACCTATGATCAGGTGAGCGTCTCGGCCGATGTGATCGGCGATCAGGCGGTCTATTTGCAGGAAGGCATGACCTGCATTCTGTCGGTCTTCAACGGCATTCCGGTCGGCATTCAATTCCCGCCGCGGGTGACGCTCGAAGTCGTCGAGACCGAGCCGGCGATGAAGGGCCAGACGGCGTCCTCGTCCTATAAGCCGGCGAAGCTCTCGAATGGCGTGCGCACCATGGTGCCGCCGCATATCCAGACCGGCACGCGCATCATCGTGCAGACGGAAGACGGCTCCTATGTGGAGCGCGCCAAAGACTGATTTTTGCTAGCGGTCCTCGCTCTGCGCATCGAGCCGGGCGAGGAGTTCGTCGGTGTTGGCGAGGCTGCCTGCCGTAGGCAGGGCGAAGACGGCGCGCAATTCCGCACCGATCTGGGCTGCCATGTCCTTGCCGCCGCGCGGCAATTCGGCGCGTGTGCGCTCCAGGCGCAGCTTCGGCTTGGCGCTCTGGCGCTGCGGAGGCTCTCCGCCCATCTCCCAAATCTTCATCGTCAGCCCTGCCACGTAAACCTCCGCCCACTCCTCTTCAGCCCGCCGTGCGCGATGGCCCCGTCTCTGTCGCGTGAGAAACGTGCTGCCGGTGAATACGTTCCGAGGTGCCGGTGTGTCGGCCCGCGGACTTGCCGTGTGGCCTTTGCGCGCCTATCCTGCTTCGAGCCTTGGGGTGCTGCCGGGTTTCCGGCGGCTGAGATCAGACCCTTTGAACCTGAATCTGGGTAATGCCAGCGCAGGGACAGGCAATACGTAAGCGCAGCCGGACTCCGCCTGCCATCGCGTGTCTGCTCCTGCGCCGGCCCCATCACAGCGCGGAGCCGGCCGATGAACATTCGCCAAAAGCCCGAAAACCTCGTTCCGGAGAGCGTGACCTGCGGGCCGCTGCCCGGCGCGCGGAAAATCTATGCCGAGCCGCGCCCCGGAATCCGGGTGCCGTTCCGCGAGATCGCGCTCGATCCAGCGGCGAACGAGCCGCCGGTGCGCCTCTACGACGCCTCGGGGCCCTATACGGAGGATACGCCGCGCATCGATCTTTCACAGGGTCTGCCGCGCCTGCGGGAAGCCTGGTATGCGCCGCGCGGCTTCGAGACCTATCAGGGCCGCGCCGTCCAGCCGGAAGACAATGGCAATGTCCGCGCCGAGAAGCTCGTGCCGCCCTGCCCGGCCAATGTCGCGCCGCGCCGCGGCAAGCTCGGCCAACACACGACGCAATATGAATTCGCCCGCGCCGGGATCATCACCGAAGAGATGATCTATGTCGCGGCGCGCGAGAACCTCGCCCGCGAAAAAGCGCTCGACGGCGCCGCGGCGCGCCTGGCCGACGGCGAAAGCTTCGGCGCCGCGATCCCCGCCTTCGTGACGCCGGAATTCGTCCGCGACGAGATCGCCCGCGGCCGCGCCATCATTCCCGCAAACATCAATCATCCCGAACTCGAGCCGATGATCATCGGCCGCAATTTTTTGGTGAAGATCAACGCCAATATCGGCAATTCGGCCGTCACCTCCTCGGTCGCCGAGGAAGTCGACAAGATGGTCTGGGCGATCCGCTGGGGCGCCGATACGGTGATGGACCTTTCGACCGGCCGCAACATCCACAACATCCGCGATTGGATCATCCGCAACGCGCCGGTGCCGATCGGCACGGTGCCGATCTATCAGGCGCTCGAAAAGGTCGATGGCGATCCGATCAAGCTCACCTGGGAGATTTTCCGCGACACCTTGATCGAACAGGCCGAGCAGGGCGTCGATTATTTTACGATCCATGCGGGCGTGCGGCTTGCCTATGTGCCGCTGACCGCCAAGCGCACCACAGGCATCGTCTCGCGCGGCGGCTCGATCATGGCGCGCTGGTGCCTGTCGCACCACAAGGAGAGCTTCCTCTACGAGCATTTCGACGAGATCTGCGACATCATGCGCGCCTATGATGTGTCGTTCTCGCTCGGCGACGGCCTGCGTCCGGGCTCGATCGCCGACGCCAACGACCGCGCCCAATTCGCCGAATTGGAAACGCTCGGCGAATTGACCAAGATCGCCTGGGACAAGGGCTGCCAGGTGATGATCGAAGGCCCCGGCCATGTGCCGATGCACAAGATCAAGGTGAACATGGAAAAGCAGCTCGAAGAATGCGGCGAGGCGCCGTTCTATACGCTCGGGCCGCTGACGACCGACATCGCGCCGGGCTATGACCACATCACCTCGGGCATCGGTGCGGCGATGATCGGCTGGTATGGCTGCGCCATGCTCTGCTACGTCACGCCAAAGGAGCATCTGGGCCTGCCCGACCGCGACGATGTGAAGACGGGCGTCATCACCTATCGCATCGCCGCCCACGCGGCGGATCTCGCCAAGGGCCATCCGGCGGCGCAGGTGAGGGACGATGCGCTCTCCCGCGCGCGGTTCGATTTCCGCTGGCAGGATCAGTTCAATCTGTCGCTTGATCCGGACACCGCCCGCCAATTCCACGACGAGACGCTGCCGAAGGAGGCGCACAAGGTCGCGCATTTCTGCTCGATGTGCGGGCCGCAATTCTGCTCGATGAAGATCACCCAGGATTTGCGCGACGAGGTGAACGCGATGGCCGTGCGCGAGAAGGGCATGGCGGAAAAGAGCGCGGAATTTTTGGAGAAGGGCGGCAAGCTTTACGTCATAACCGAGACTGTTGATTCCCGAACAAGTTAGAACACGACTTGTTGTGAATAAGGATGCGTTGACATAGCATTAGGAAAGTTGACAGCATGCTGGACGACTATCAGCTCAGCGATTCGTAACTTGGAGGGATGACTATGAAGGACAAGTTAGAGGAGCTGGTCATCCGCGCTCGCAAAATAGTTATGAATGAAACCCAGCTTCGAGAGCAACGGCGTAGCTTTGCATACGGCAACACCCATATCGAAAACGAAAGAATAACAAAGGAGATGGTAGCCGAGGCCGATCGAAAAATAGAAATGCGAAATAAATCGTGACTGAAGATCGGCATAGCGAAGCGGAAGATGTCGCGCTTATCAGCGATCCAGATCAGATTGCCCGAAAAGAAGCTGAAAACGGTCTTCGTCAATTTGCATTGGCGCTCGACATAATCCGCTCTCACGTGAAGGACGCGGAGCGTCCTTTTAAACTTCGAGTAGGCCCAATTTTGCAGCTTCATCAAGCGGCATTAGAGGGATTGCATCGATTAGCCGGGACGTTTCGAAATACACCTGTAAAAATTCACGGGAGTCGTCACCAACCTCCAGAGCCTGCCTTTGTTGCCGACGAAATGCAGGCGCTATGTGAATATGTAAATAGCAATTGGAATAAGAGCGCGGTCCATCTCGCCGCCTACGTCCTTTGGAAGATGAATTGGATTCATCCATTCGCCGATGGCAACGGCCGAACGGCTAGAGCCGTGTCCTATGTGGTTTTGAGCGTTAAGTTGGATAGCCTCTTACCAGGCACTCCGACAATTCCGGAACAAATTGCAATTAACAAAATACCTTATTACGAGGCGCTTGAGCGCGCCGATGAAGCGTGGACGTCAGAAAAAATTGATGTTTCTGCACTTGAACAACTCGTTGGCGGTATGCTCGCTCACCAGCTCATCAATGCGGCGAGGGAAGCCGATGGCGATCAAATCGAGCCAGAAGAGCGTAGGCTGCATTAAGATAGAAATTGGGTTGAAGCGATTTATTGGCAGTATTCGCAATTGCCGCTTAAAGTTATTCGGTCTCCTCAGTATTTTGCTTTTAGTTGCGGCGTCCCTCGTCCCCGCCTTCGCCCAAACCTACATCATCGAAAGCCTGCACATTCCCGAGACCGCCGCGGGCGCGCAGGGGCTTGAGGGGCTGCTCATGCTGCCTCCCGGCCGCGGGCCATATCCGCTGGCGCTCTTGAGCCACGGCTCGCCGCGCGATGCGGCGGAGCGGCCGCAACTCGCGCCGCAACAGATGCTGCCGCAGATGCTGGAATTCGCCCGCCGCGGCTGGGCCGCCGCGACCATCATGCGGCGCGGCTATGGTCTCTCGGGCGGCGGCTGGGCGGAAAGTTTCGGGCCCTGCGACAAGGCCGATTACCTTCACGCCGGCCGCGCCGGCGCCGCGGATCTCACGGCCGCCTTCGCCGCGTTGTCGCAGCGCCCCGACATTGATGCGCATCATATGATCGCCGTCGGCGTTTCGGCCGGCGGCTTCGCCACCGTCGCGCTGGCGGAAAATCCGCCGCCGGGCCTCGTCGCGGCGGTGAGCTTCGCCGGCGGCCGCGGCTCGGAAAGCGCCGATGAGGTCTGCGATGCGCCGGCGTTGATCGCGGCCTTCCGCACCTTCGGCCAGCACGCCCGCACGCCGATGCTCTGGGTCTATGCCGCGAACGATCATTTCTTCGGGCCGCAGCTCGCCGATCAATTCCGCCAAGCGTTTGCGGCGGCCGGCGCGCCGGTGACGTTCGTCCATGCCTCAGCCTTCGGCGCGGACGGCCATAAGCTCTTTTCCGCGCAGGGCGAGGCGGTGTGGACGCCGCTCGTCGATGCGTTTCTGCGCCGGCAAGGTTTGCGCGACCGCGCGCCCCTCCTGCCGCCGTATGGCTCGGGGCCGCTCACGCCGCCGGCGGCGCTGTCCGCCAACGGCCGCAAGGATTTTGCCGCCTATCTCGCGGCCTTTCCGCATAAGGCCTTTGCGATCGGGGCCGATGGCGCCTATGGATGGCGCACGGCCCGCCGCAGCGCGGCCGAGGCGCGGCGCGCGGCGCTCGACCTCTGCGGCGCCCATGCCGGCGCCTGTCATGTTTATGCCGTGGACGACGGCTACGCCGCGCCGCGATAAGCCGGCAGGAAACCTGCGCGGCCTCAGGCGTTGGCGATATGCCACAAGGAAAATCCGATGCCTTCGAAACTCGATCAGTTGAAGCAATGGACCATCGTCACCGCCGACACCGGCGATATCGGCGCCATCGCGCAGTATAGACCGCAGGACTGCACCACCAACCCGAGCCTGATCCTCAAAGCCGCGGGCATGGAAGAGCATCGCGATCTCGTCGAGGAGGCGGTGCTCTGGGGCTTGAGCCATGGCGCGGCGACGAGCCGCGTCGCGCAGCGGCTCGCAGTCAATTTCGGTGCCGAACTGACGAAGCTCGTGCCCGGCCGCGTCTCGACCGAGGTCGATGCCGATCTTTCCTTCGATATCGAGGGCACCGTCCATCAGGCGCGCGAGATCATCGCCGATTATCATCAGCGCGGCGTCGGCCGCGAGCGCGTGCTGATCAAGGTCGCCGCGACCTGGGAAGGCATCCAGGCCGCCTCGATCCTGCAGAAGGAGGCGATCGACTGCAATCTGACACTGGTCTTCTCGCTGGCGCAGGCGGCGGCGGCCTTCGAGGCCGGCGCCTATCTCATCTCGCCCTTCGTCGGCCGCATCCTCGACTGGCATGTCAAGAACATGGGCAAGACCTATACGGCCGAGACCGACCCCGGCGTGCTCTCGGTCAAGGAAATCTACGCCTATGCGAAATCGGTCGAGGCGAAGACGATCGTCATGGGCGCCTCGTTCCGCAATCAGGGCGAGATCGAAGCGCTCGCCGGCTGCGACAGCCTGACGATCGCGCCGGCGCTTCTCGATCAATTGGCGAAGGACGAGGGCGCGCTCGTGCGCGCGCTCGAGCCCAACGACAAATTGCTCGCCCCGGCGCAGATGTTCCTCGACGAAAAGAGCTTCCGCTTCATGCTGAACGAGGATGCGATGGCGACCGAGAAGCTCGCCGAAGGCATCCGCGTCTTTGCCCGCGATCTGCGCGCCTTGCGTGAATTGGTTTCGGCGCGGCTCACGATGGCGGCGTAGAACGCCGCCTTTAATTCATCATCGTGACGATGGCGTCGATCACTTTGCTGTCGTCGCCTGGGAGGCTGTGCCGGGTTTCGGCGCGGCCTGAGAAACGGGTTGGTTCGGTATCTCAACCCAGCCTTTTTCGGTCCAGCCGTAAAGAGACTTGGACAAGGGCCGCTCGGCGTGCGCCCATTCGTCGTCAACGGCCTTGTGCATGAGTTCCAGTGCATCCGGCGTGTCATCACCGATAATGAACATCTGGTCCGTCGACGGAACGGCAACGATCAACGTTCCGCCGAATGTTTGAGCGACCGGCGCCCAGAGCTCGGGAAAGGCGAAGGTCGTCACGAAATCATCGCCGACAAAGACGCTGAGGTCGGCTTTGTCTTTCGGTGTGAGGTTCGGAACGCCTTTTTTGAGCGCGGCCTTGGTATTCGCCAGCGCGAGCTTCAGCCCGTCATCCACGGAAAGACCGAGCGCCTTGATTTCCGCCGGTTTCGGATAGCTTACCATCGTTGGACTATCCTCGACCACGATGGCCCAGAGATCGCCGCAAAGGGGTTCGACCAACGCATTAATATCGTCACCATAGCGTTGTTTGAGTTCGTCGACATGCTCGCCATCGCGGACCACGACGCGCAGGTTCGATTTCGAAATCGGCGGGTCGCCATTTTGATGAGCGACCTTGAACTGCCAGGCCCGCGCGACGATCGCCTGGCCGCAGTTGTTAATGTTGCGCTGGCAATAGGAATAAAGATTGTAGAGATAGGCGTGCCAGCTCGCGCCGGCTCGGGTGACTTTCAGCTCCAAAGGCCCGACGATTTCGATCGAAGCATCTGGGAGATCAATCTTGAATTCCTGGGCCGAGAGCTTCGTGAGCTCGTTGGCGAGACGATCGGCATTGCTTCGATCATCCGCGGGCGCAGCAGCCATCGCGCAAATGAGGCAGAACGCGACACTGACTGCCGTCCATACAAATTTCTGGACGCAGTTCATGGAACGGCCCCGCATGAAATTGAATAAAGCTAAGCTAAAGCTTGGTTGTAGCAGAGGCAATCGATTTTGGCGGCGACAAGCCGCCGGGGCGAATCTGAGCCGCCTTTAATTCATCATCGTGACGAAGGCGTCGATCACCTTGCCGTCGCGCACCAGCGCGATGCCGGCGCGCCCGGCGAGCCGCTCCCAGCTCTCGACCGGGCTCGCGAAGCGCACGAGTTTGTCGCCCGGCCGCATCTCGCTTTTCAGCCGCTCCCATTCCGCGTGAAGGCCCGAGCTCGGCGCGCCGTAATCGGCGTCGACGTCCGCGACGCTTATCGGCGTATCGAGCCAGTCCGGCGAAATGGACAATCCCATCATGCAGCCTGTCGTTTCGGGGTGATGAGCTTGCGGTTGACGAGCAGTTCGGCGATCTGCACGGCGTTCAGCGCCGCGCCCTTGCGCAGATTGTCGGCCACGCACCAGAAGGCGAGGCCGTTCTCGACGGTCGCGTCCTCGCGGATGCGCGAGACAAACGTGGCATCTTCGCCCGCCGCCTCGTGCGGGGTGATATAGCCGCCCGGCTCGTGCTTATCGACGACAAGCACGCCCGGCGCTTCGCGCAGGATGTCGCGCGCTTCGTCGGCGGTGATCGGCTTTTCGAATTCGACGTTCACCGCTTCCGCATGGCCGATGAAGACCGGCACGCGCACGCAGGTTGCAGTGAGCTTGATCTTGGGATCGAGGATCTTCTTCGTCTCCGCAAGCATCTTCCACTCTTCCTTGGTGTAGCCGTCTTCCATGAAGACGTCGATCTGCGGAATGAGGTTGAAGGCGATGCGCTTCGGAAACTTCTTGGTCTCGACGCTGTCGGAGACGAAGATCGCGCGGGTCTGGGCGAAGAGTTCGTCCATCGCCTCCTTGCCGGCGCCGGAGACCGATTGATAGGTCGCAACGACGACGCGGGTGATGGTCGCGGCGTCGTGCAGCGGCTTCAGCGCGACGACGAGCTGCGCGGTCGAACAATTCGGATTGGCGATGATGTTCTTCTTCGCAAAGCCCTTGACCGCATCGGCATTCACTTCCGGCACGATCAGCGGCACGTCGGAATCGTAGCGCCAGGCGGAGGAATTATCGATCACGACGGCGCCTTGCCGGCCGATCTTCGGCGACCATTCCTTCGACACCGTGCCGCCGGCCGACATCAGGCAGAGGTCGGTGCCGGTGAAATCGTAATTTTCCAGCGCTTTGCAGGTGAGCGTCTTGTCGCCGTAGGAGACATCGGTGCCGATCGAGCGCGACGAGGCGAGCGCGACGACTTCATCGGCGGGAAAGCGCCGCTCGGCCAGAATGTCGAGCATTTCGCGCCCCACATTGCCGGTTGCGCCGACGACGGCGACCTTGAAACCCATATTTTTCTCCTTTGCGGCCGGGGCAGGATCGAGAAGCGCCAAGGGCTTTCCGCTCGCGAGCCGCGCGAAAACCTAAAATCCGCGGCTGCCATAACAAAGATCGGGCGAAAAATCACGTCCGCAAGGCTGCCAAGCAGCCTGCGGGCCCGGCGCGTAAAGCCTCTGTTGACGCTATCGGCAAAAGTCCGCGCCGCGGTAACCCGGCCGCGAGCCTCACGATGCGACACTCGCTTGGCCGCCCCAAGGCCCGAGAATGCCATGCACGCGACCTTCGACGACATCAGGCCGACGCGGCTCATCGATGAGCCGAACCGCCGCCGTCTGCGGCGGCGGCGTGGCGTCTCGCCGGGCATGGCCGCCATTGTCGCGATCCTGTTCGCGGCGGCTTTGGTCCTGTTTGCCGGCCGCGAGGCGCCGCCCGCCGCGCCGCCGGCCACCCATGCCGCCGCCCCGCCGCCCGATTGGACCGACATTGCCAACCCGCTGCAGCTTTACGATCTCGCGGCGCCCGAATTCGCGCACAGCACCCAAAGCTATGCGGCGCGGCGCAATCGCTTCGGCGGCCGCCAGGATATTTTGACGTTTGGCGGGCTCGACGGCCGCAGCCCCTTCTTCCGCCTGACGCTCTACCGCCTCGGCGGCGAAAAGGCCGTCGATGTCCCGCTGTTCGTGGCTCTGGTTCGGCTTGCCGCGTCGGCGGAGCTTTCGATCGTGCGAACCGCCAATGTCGCGGTCCTGCCGACGCGCTTCGGGCCGATCGAGGCGGCGGATGTCGATCTCGCCGCTGGAAATGCCGCACCGGTGCCCTGCCTCGGCTTCCGCGGTGCCGGGCTCGACGGATATTTCCGGTTCGGCGGCTTTGCCTGCGGCGGCATGGCCATGCCGGTCTCGCGGCCGGCCCTTGCCTGCCTGCTCGACAGGCTGGAGCTTGACGGTGGTGGCGATCCCGACCTGGTCGGTTTCTTCGCCGCCTCGGAATTGCGCCGCGACCCGCGCTGCGTCGGGGCCGCGCTCGGCCCCGACATGAGCCGGACCGATTGGAATTGGATCGACGAAAATGATGCGCCGCCGCCACTCAAGCTGCGAAAAATGCGCTGAACGTGCTTTTGACGGCTCGGGCGGCGCTTTGTCATTCGCGCCGAACCAAAAGCCCGGCTAAAGAGTTTTCTGGGGCATGGCCGCGTCGGGCGGCCGCCGAAGCTTCGAGGACCGATCGCGGGCACGATTTCGGATCGATTCGAGCCAAAATCATCGTGATCGAGCGGCGGAAGGAATTCTTATGCGTCCGATGTCGATCTTGCTACTGAGCGTGACTGCCTTTGGCGCGGCGGCCATGGTGGGTGCGCCCGCTTCGGCGGCGCATCGGCATCACCATCATTATTATGCGCCGGCGCCGGTCTATTCGAGCGCCGAGCCGCCGCTCACCGTCAATAAGCGCAGCTGGCTCGATCCGGGCAATGTCGTGCCGCAGGGCTCGGAAGAGAACTATGTGACCGCCAATACCGGCTTCAATCAGACGCCGGATCAGGTCTATTTCCCCTCGCGTTTCGAGGAAGACAACCTGCCGCGTCCGCTTTACCCGACCGGCCGGCCGCGGCCGCTGGTCGAGTTCTGGACGCCGGCCTATCCGCCCTATCCATAAGACTTTTCCGGTCTGATCGGAGAGATCACGCGTCGAAGTCGAAATGCGCCAGCACCGGGACGTGGTCGGACGGCCGCTCCCAGCTGCGGCTTTCGCGCACGACCTTCATGCCGCGCAGCGCCGCAGCGAGGCTCGTGCTTGTCCAAATGTGATCGAGGCGGCGGCCCTTGTCGGCCTTCGCCCAGTCGGGCGAGCGATAGCTCCACCACGTATAGAGCCGCTCCTCGGGCGGCACGTAGCGGCGGAGCGCATCGACCCAGGGACCGGCGGCGAACACCTTGCCGAGCTTTTCGACCTCGACCGGGGTGTGGCTGACCACCTTGAGCAGCGCCTTATGGTTCCAGACATCGGTCTCGAGCGGCGCGATATTGAGATCGCCCACCATCATGGCGTCGCCGCCGGCGATGCGGTCGGCGCGGATCCAGCTCGCCATTTCGTCGAGAAAGGCGAGCTTATGCGCGAATTTCGGATTGATCGCGGGGTCCGGCTCGTCGCCGCCGGCGGGCACATAGAAATTATGCAGGGTGAAAGCGCGGATATTGGTCGGCGCCAGCGTCACGCTGACGTGGCGGGCGTCGCCCTTGTCGCAGAACGGGCGCCGGTCGATGATCCCGAACGGGATTTTCGAGACGATGGCGACGCCGTGATAGCCCTTCTGGCCATTGAGCGCGATATGGCTATAGCCGAGCTTGCGGAAGGCGGCGGCGGGAAATTCGGCGTCCCGGCACTTCGTCTCCTGCAGGCAGAGAACGTCCGGCGCATGGGCGGTCAGGAACTTGCCGACGAGATCGATACGAAGACGGACGGAATTGATATTCCAGGTGGCGACAGTGAAAGGCAATTTCGACTCGGAAACGGTGATCTCGCCCGATTGAGCACAAGCCGCCGTCGCGCCGCAAGAAAAGCCTCGCCGCCGTCACAGGTTTTTGCCCGGCTGTAGGGGCCAAAAAATTAGGGCGTCCGACCGAAATCGGACGCCCGTGGAGCGACACTGTGCCGGGAGGGGGTCCGGCGAAGCCGGCGAGACCGAACGGGGGGAATTCGTCAGGCCGGCCGTATCACTCTCCTGTGAGGAGATAGGCTTGGCCCCATGCGGCTGCAAGACCGGCCGCAAATTATTGCCAACAGTTAATTGCTCTGGTTGAGGAACCGGCTGCTTGAGCCGTCCAGCCGATTCGAGCGGATTTGGAAGACGGACGGATCGGGCGGCGTCGTCCTGTCGACATTGAACAGCGAGACGAGGGTCTCGTTGCCCTGCGGGTCGGTGACTTCCCATTGCTTGAGCTGGAAGCTCGCCGGATCGAACATCAGCTTGATGCGCGACGTCCCGCCGAAGGTTTCGTTGTCGACGACCGTGATCGTCACATTATCCGGATCGCTCGTGACGTCTTGCACCGCCACGTCGTGCAGCAGGTCGATGCGATCCTTGAGCAGGAATTTCAGCGGCGTCTGCCAGATGAAATAGAAATCCTGCGTCGCCATTTTGCGGTCGACGACGGCGACGGTCATGCCGTCGGCGACGATGTCGAGCGTCGCGGGTTCCGCATATTCGAAGCGCAGCTTGCCCGGCTTCTGCACATAGACCTTGCCTTCCGAGCGGCGGTCGCCGCTGATCTGGACGAAATCGCCGATCATGGTCCGCGTCGAATTGAAATAATCGTCCGCCTTCTGGATCGCGACATGCGGATCGATCGGCGTGAACGGCTGGGTCGAAGCCGGCGCGGCGGCGGGCGGCGTCGCCGGCGCCACGGGATGCGGTTTTGGCGGCGGGGCTGCGGCGGGATCGGCGAAGGCCGCCGCGGGCAGAGCCAGGGCCGCAAGAACGAGAATTGAAACGCCTGCGCGCTTCAAGCTGGTCATCGACATGAATTTCGCCTTTCGCGCCCGGCGCCGATTCGTTCGCAAGAAAGTTTAGCACGAAACCGCCGCATTCGGCGCACCGGACCTGTGCGGTCCGATCGTGCTGCGTACAGCGAGCGGTAATCGGGCGATGTGGCGGCAATAGGACGGCTCGGACGCCGCCCTGCCCTAATAATCCGCCGCCGGTTCGAAGGCGCCGCGGTCAATGCCGCCGCCGACCAGGATGGTGCGTTTGCCGGAATGGTTCGGCGCGCTGACGACGCCTTCCTTTTCCATCCGCTCGACCAAGGAGGCGGCCTTGTTGTAGCCGACGGAGAGCCGGCGTTGCACATAGCTCGTCGAACATTTCTTGTCGCGTAGGACAATGGCGACGGCGCGGTCGTAAAGATCGCCGCCTTCTTCGCCCTCGGCGCCGGTCGGGAAGCTTTCGCCGTCTTCGCCGGCCGGCTCGTCCTCGACCATGATGGCATCGAGATATTCCGGCGCGCCCTGGCTCTTGAGATGTGCGACCACCTTCTCGACTTCGCCGTCGGAGACGAAGGGGCCGTGCACGCGCATGATGCGGCCGCCGCCGGCCATGTAGAGCATGTCGCCCTGGCCGAGCAATTGTTCGGCGCCTTGCTCGCCGAGGATGGTGCGGCTGTCGATCTTCGACGTTACCTGGAACGACACGCGGGTCGGGAAATTCGCCTTGATCGTACCAGTGATGACATCGACCGAAGGGCGCTGCGTCGCCATGATCAGATGGATGCCGGCGGCGCGCGCCATCTGCGCGAGGCGCTGGATCGCGCCTTCGATGTCCTTGCCGGCGACCATCATCAGGTCGGCCATTTCGTCGACGATGATGACGATATAGGGCAGGACCGACAGGTCCATCTCCTCCTGCTCGTAGACCGCTTCGCCGGTCTCGCGGTCGAAGCCCGTCTGCACCGTGCGACTGACCGTCTGGCCCTTCGCCGCAGCCTCGGCGACCTTGGTGTTGAAGCCGTCGATATTGCGCACGCCGAGCTTCGACATTTTCTTGTAGCGGTCCTCCATTTCGCGGACCGCCCATTTGAGCGCGACGACAGCCTTCTTCGGATCGGTGACGACCGGCGTCAAAAGATGCGGGATGCCGTCATAGACCGAGAGCTCCAGCATTTTCGGATCGACCATGATCAGCCGGCATTCGTCCGGCCGCAGCCGGTAGACGAGCGATAGGATCATCGTGTTGATCGCGACCGATTTGCCCGAGCCGGTCGTGCCGGCGACGAGGAGATGCGGCATGCGGTCGAGATCGACGATGATCGGCTCGCCGCCGATCGTCTTGCCGAGCGCGATCGACAGCTTGCCCTTCGATTTCTCGAAATCTTGGGAGGCGAGGATTTCGCGCAGATAGACCATTTCCCGGCGCTGGTTCGGCAGTTCGATGCCGATCACGTTGCGGCCCTGGACGACGGCGACGCGGGCGGAGACCGCCGACATCGAGCGGGCGATGTCGTCGGCAAGGCTGATGACGCGCGCCGATTTGATGCCGGGCGCCGGCTCAAGCTCGTAAAGCGTCACCACCGGCCCCGGCCGCACATTGATGATCTCGCCCTTGACGCCGAAATCGTCGAGCACACCTTCGAGCAGCCGCGCATTCTGCTGCAGCGCTTCTTCCGAGACGCGGTTGACCGCGCCGCGCTTCGGCTCGCTCAGCATGAGCAGAGGCGGCAGCTGATATTTGGCCTTGCTCAGGCGGTCGAGCATCGAGGGCTGGATTTCGCGCTGCAGGCGCTGGCCCGACTTCAGATTGGTCGTGCCCGGCGTAACGCGGCTGCGGCTGCCCGGCAGATCCTCGGCTTCGGCCTCGGCGGCCTGGCGCGCGGCGCGGGCGGCCGGCGGCGCATAGGCCGACGGTTCGAAACCGAGATCGAAATTGGGGTCTCCGCGCATATGGCGCTGGTCGAGCGCGGGGCCGACGCGACGCGCCGCATCCTGCCAAGGCGCCAGTGTCGTGCGCGGCTCGCGCCGCTTGGCCAAGGCGCGGGCGAGGCCCGATTTCGCCGTCAAGAGCGCATGAATGACGCCGCCGACGACGACCAGCGCCAAGCCCGGTTCGCCGGCGCGATCCTCGTCCTCAGCGGCGGCGGCCGCACGCTTGGCGGGCTTCGGCGCCTCGTCTTCGTCTTCGTCGAAATAGGCTTCCGGCTTCGGCTTGCCGACCGCTGCGGCGAGCGCCAGGATCGCCACGGCCGCGAAGATAACCGCGAGGATCAGCGTCATCGGCCCATGGCCGCCGAAAAGATGTTTCGGGATGAAGAGCAAAGCATCGCCGAGCACGCCGCCGAGACCCGTCGGCAGCGGCCAGCGGCTCGTCACCGGCAGGACGGCGGCAAATCCCGTCGCGGCAACGCTGCCGATCAGCCAATAGAGCAGGCGCCAGCTCGGCCGATCGAGGTGCCGGGTGCGCAGTAGGCGCCAGCCCCACATGGCAAGCGGCGCCAACAGGGCGAGCGAGGCGAGCCCCAGCATCTGCATGAAGAGATCGGCGGTGATGGCGCCCGGAGCACCGAGCAGATTGCGCACCGGGCCGTCGGTCGCATGGTTGAGGCTTGGGTCGCGAACCGACCACGTGAGCAGCGCCAATGCCAGCGCGCCAGTGCCTGTGATCAGCGTCAGGCCGATGATTTCGGCGGCGCGGCGCACAGCAAAAAGGCGCAGCGGGTCGGGAATATGGTCCAAGGCCGTGAAACTGGTCGTCGTACGCATGCCTGCCCTGGCCCCGGTCCGGCGCGCCTGCCGGCCGGATGGAGTTCACCGGGCCGATAAGACGTCGCGCCAATTCGCTCTGTCGGCGCCTGTCCCCCTTGGAAAACCGGTTCCGGAACAGGCTCTAACGCGGGGCTCGCGCCAAGTGACGCCCGGCATCCGCCCGCACGGGCTAGCCTAAAGAGACGTGGTTAAAGCGGGCTTAAGCTGACCGTCCGCGGCGCGCATCACGCCGGTCTTCGGGGCAGGTAAAAAAAGGGGCTCCCGAAGGAGCCCCGAAGTTTTTTCCAGCGGGGAGGTGCCGGATGTTACTGAACAACCTCGCCGTGCAAGGCGAGATCGAGCCCATCGCGCTCGACTTCGGGCGTAACCCGCAACCCGATCGTCATCTTGACCAGGAAGAGGATGATCGCCGTGACGATGGCATCATAAGCAACAACGATGCCGACGCCGATCAGCTGGTTCACCACCTGGCCGGGATTGCCTTCGATCAAGCCGGCCGTCCCGCCGTATTGGTTGATCGCGAAGACGCCGGTCAGGATGGCGCCGAGCGCGCCACCGCAGGCATGGACGCCGAAGCAATCGAGCGCGTCGTCGTAGCCGAGCCAGCCCTTCACGAAGGTCACCGTGAAGTAGCAGAAGATGCCCACGGCGATGCCGATCCAGATGGAGCCTGCCGGGCCGACGAAGCCCGAAGCCGGCGTGATGGCGACGAGGCCGGCGACCGCACCCGAGCAGATGCCGACGACGGTCGGTTTGCCGCGATGCGCCCATTCGACGAACATCCAGGTCAGACCCGCGACGGCGGTCGCGATCTGCGTCACCGTCATGGCCATGCCGGCCTGCATATTGGCGGCGACCGCCGAGCCGGCATTGAAGCCGAACCAGCCGACCCACAGCAACGAGGCGCCGATCATCGTCAGCACGACGTTATGGGCAGGACCGGTATCGTGCCGCTTGCCGAGGAAGAGCGCGCAGACGAGACCGGCGACGCCGGAATTGACATGCACGACCGTGCCGCCGGCGAAGTCGAGAACGTGGAACTTCGCCGCCGAATTGCCGCTCGACAGGAAGCCGTCCGAGCCCCAGACCCAGTGCGCGATCGGCGCGTAGACGAAGATCGCCCACAGGCCGATGAAGACCAGCATGGCCGAGAACTTCATGCGCTCCGCGAAGGCGCCGGCGATCAGGGCCGGCGTGATGATCGCGAAGGTCATCTGGAAGGCCATGTAGACATCTTCCGGAATCGTCGGCGCGAGTCCGTTCGGATTGCCGGTATTGTTGGAGACGTCGCTCAAGATCCCTTGCAGGAAGATGCGCGTCGTTCCGCCAATGAACGGCGAGCCGGGCGTGAATGCGAGACTATAGGTCAGCACGGCGAAGATGACGGTGACGAGGCAGGTGATGGCGAAGCTCGTCATCACCGTATCGACGACGTTCTTCTTGCGCACCATGCCGCCGTAGAAGAGGCCGAGGCCGGGCACGGTCATCATCAAAACGAGCGCCATGGATGTCATCATCCAGGCCGTATCGCCATTGTTCGGCGTACAGACGGTCAGATGATTGGCATCGCAAGCCGGCGGAGCGGCGGGCGCGGCCGCGGCGGGAACCGCGGAAAGGGCAATCGAGAAGAGGACGCCGAATACCAAACCTGCAAGCGCCAGCCCCGATGGCTTCTTCAGCGCTTCCCAAGCCGAGGTAAGGCCCGCCCTCAATGACGGAATCAATTTCATTTCGTTACTCCTGCTGATCTCGGTTGAGCGTTAGATGGCATCGGCGCCTTTTTCGCCGGTCCGGATGCGCACGACTTCGTCGAGCGGGCTGACAAAGATTTTGCCGTCGCCGATTTCTCCCGTTCGTGCCGCAGAGGTGATCGCCGCGATCGTCCGATCGACGAGTTCCGCGCCGATCGCGACTTCGATTTTCAGCTTGGGAAGAAAATTCACGGCATATTCGGCGCCACGGTAAATCTCCGTGTGGCCCTTCTGACGCCCGTAGCCTTTGACTTCGCTCACGGTCATGCCATGCACGCCGAGCGTCGTGAGCGCGTCCCTTACTTCATCGAGTTTGAACGGTTTGATGATGGCCGTCACAATTTTCATTTCATCCTCCAGTGAGCGCAGGTCCGGCCCGTAAACGCATCGGCCAGCAGGACGGGTGCTCCTTATCTACCGCGCGCCACGACACGACCGTGCCGTGACAAACGGCTGCGAATGATTTCGCTCTGTTTGTCCTGCTGACCGGTACGCCAGGTATGTCGCACCGGGTCGCTGCCATCGTGACCATGCCCCCATACTCATCACGCGGAGTGGGCGTAGACGGCCATGGTCAAGACGGCTCAAAGCAAGGCATGGGCCAGCATCGGCAAAATTTGCCGGACCACGCCGATTCTGCCGTTGCGGCGGCGTTCCGCGGCTCGAATTCGCAGATTGGGGGTTTTACGCGGGGGCGCCGCGCAAGCGCAGCAGGCCTTCTTGTGCCACGCTGGCGATCAATTCGCCCGACCGACTGAAGATCAGGCCGCGGGTGAGGCCGCGGCCGCCGCCGGAATTCGGGCTGTCCTGTGCGTAGAGCATCCAGTCGTCGGCGCGAAACGGCCGATGAAACCACAGCGCATGATCGAGGCTTGCGACTTGGATCTGCGGATCGAACAGGGTCCGCCCGTGCACGACCATGGCGGCGTCGAGCAAGGTCATATCGGAGAGATAGGCGAGTACCGCGCGGTGCACCGCAGGATCGTCCGGGAGATCGCCCCGGGCACGCATCCACACATATTGTGTCGGCTGCGCCCGTTTATGCCCCAGATAATGGGCCGGATCGACGAGGCGCAATTCGATGGCGCCTTCCTTCTCGAACCAGCCGCGGAGCGCCTGCAAGCCCGGCGGCATGTGCGCGCCGAGGCTGGCGAAGAATGCGGCTTCATCCGGCAGACTTTCCGGCGGAATGGTGTCCGGCATCGAAATGGCGTGGTTAAGCCCAAGTTCTATGACTTGAAAAGAGGCAGAAAGCGAAAAAATTGGGCGGCCATGCTGGATGGCGTTACACCGCCGCGTGGTGAAGCTGCCGCCGTCGCGGATGCGATCGACTTCGTAGATGATCGGGGCGGCGGGGTCGCCGGGAAGCAGGAAATAGGCGTGCAGCGAATGCGGCGGCCGGGCGTCATCGACCGTCCGGGCTGCGGCGACCAGAGCCTGGGCAATGACGAGACCGCCGAAGACCCTTTGCCAGCCGCTGCGCGGACTATGGCCGCGGAAGATGTTCTCCTCGATCCGTTCGAGATCGAGCGTCTGCAAGAGCTGGTCGACGGCAGACATCGGGCGAACAGCCTGTTCCGGCGCGGCGCCTATTCGGGCTCGATCGAGCGGGCTTCTTCCGGCAGCATGATCGGGATGCCGTCGCGGATCGGATAGGCGAGCTTCGCCGCGCGGGAAATCAATTCCTGCGCTTGCGCGTCATATTCCAGCGTCGTCTTGGTCAGCGGACAGACGAGGATTTCAAGCAGGCGCGGGTCGATGCGGGTCTTCGGCGCCGCAGTCTCCGGCGCGGCGTTGGCTGTCGGCTCGGTCATCGCTTCGTCCTTCATTGCAGCCGTGTCGCGTCGCGCCGCGTGCGGGCGAGTTCGAATTCGGTGATCGCCACCAAAACCTCGGCGCGGAGCTTCAGGCTCGGAGCCTCCAGCAGCGCCTGCTTTTCGCGCGGGCCGTAGGGGCTCATCATCGACAGCGCATTGACCAGCGCCTCGTTCGGCGCCTCGCGGACGCTCTCCCAATCGACCGGCACATCATTGGCTTCGGCGAATTCGCGCAAGGTGCGCAGCACGCTTTCGCGATCGACCGCGTCTTCACCGTCGCGCGGCGTGAAATCGGCATCGAAGGTGGAAAAATCGACTCGGCATTGCCGGTAAGGCGTCACGGCCGCGATCTCTTCTAGGATGCGGAAGCGGGCGATGCCGGTGAGGGTGATGAGATAGCGCTCGTCGCCGGTTTCGGCGAATTGGGTGAGTCTCCCGGCGCAGCCGATCGCCTGCAAGGCCGGCGCGCCTTCCATTTCCGCGGCTTCGCTCTCCGGCTGGATCAGGCCGATGATGCGATGGCCCCTGATCGCATCATCGACCATGGCGAGATAGCGCGGCTCGAAAATATTGAGCGGCAGCTCGCCGCGCGGCAGCAGCAAGGCGCCCGACAGCGGAAAGACCGGAATGACGCTCGGCAGATCGCCCGGCCCGCGATAGGATTTGTTCATCGTCATGCCACCGCCTCGTTTACCGCGGCCTGGAGCATAGCACGAAAAAGTGCACGCCTTTTTCGATCAGACCCGTGCTCCGCCTTATATGATGTGGCGCCATTCCTAGGAAAACAGAAGCGCCGACAATTTCCGCCGCGCGGCCACCGTCGCCGCATCCATGTTGCCCCAAGCTTCGAAAAATTGCAGCAATTGCTTGCGTGCGGCGGCATCGTTCCACTCGCGATCGCTCTTGATCACGGCGAGCAGCGCGTCCGCGGCCTCCGCGCGCCGGCCTTGGGCATTGAGCGCGATGGCGAGGTCGTAACGCGCCTGCGGATCGTTTGGTTCTGCGGCGACGCGGCGCTCCAGTTCGCCGATCTCGCCGACGCCCGCCGCCTGAATGGCGTTTTCGACCGCCGCACGCGCGGTGGCGACGCCGGGGTCTTGCGCCGCACTGGCGGGCACTTGCGCAAGCAGGCTCTGCGCCTCTTCGAGTTCGCCGGCAGAGACGCTCGCCTTGATCAGGCCGGCCAGGGCGCCGACGTCGGCCGGGTCCTGCGCATGCAGGCTGCGGAAAATTTCGAGCGCCGCAAGCGGATCGCCGGCGGCCAACGCCGCTTCGGCCACGGAATGAAAATTCTCTTCTTCGGGCAGCGGGCCGATCAGGCGTTCGATGAAGCCGCGCACCTGGCTTTCCGGCAGCGCGCCCATGAACCCATCGACCGGCTGGGCGCGCTGGAAGGCGATGACGGCGGGGATCGAGCGGATGCCGAGCTGGCCGGCGATCTGCGGATGCTCGTCGATATTCATGGTGACGAGCTTGACCTTGCCGTGTGCCGCCTTGACCGCCTTTTCGAGGATGGGCGTCAGCTGCTTGCAGGGCTCGCACCAGGGCGCCCAGAAATCGACGAGAACCGGCTGACGGCCGGATTCGGTCAGAACGTCGGTGGCGAAGGTCGCCGTCGTCGTCGCTTTGGAGACCGGCGCGTCCGGCGCCAATTGCGCCTGCGCCAAAACTTCCGCCATTGACCGCTCTCCTCGTCCACCCCAGGCACGCCGGGCATGCCCGCATCCCGCATAGATGCGTCGGGGTCAAGCTTTTCGCAACCGCGCAGGGCTTTTCGGCGTCTTGGGGCGGCGCGAAAATTTTATGACGCCGGCTTGATTGCAATGGCGGAAGGTTTGCGGCATATAGCGCGGACGCCGGCGCCGCCCGGCATGGATGCGGGTGTAGCTCAGGGGTAGAGCACAACCTTGCCAAGGTTGGGGTCGAGGGTTCGAATCCCTTCGCCCGCTCCAGATTTTCCCAAAGATATCAGAGCGCTAAACCGGCCTCTTGGGCCGCTTTGGTCGTTGTCGGGCGAAGTTTTACGTAAGCCATGAGCCGGAGGCTTTCGATGAGCACAAATTTTGGGCTTATCGTCCTCCTCATCGCCTTGGTCCTCGGATCCGTCGCGCTCGGCGGCGGCATTTACGAGACGATCCTCGTCGACAGGGTTTGGCCCGCAAACCTTGCGATGATCCAGCCGGCGCGCGGTGGATTGAACCGAAAGATCTTTTGGATGATCGTCCACTCGCCCTATGAGTTGGCGCTCATCGCCGGTGCTTGGCTGAACTGGAGCTTTTCCGCCGCGCGGCCTTGGCTGATCCTAGCCCTCGTTGCCCATTTTGCGGCGCGTGCCTGGTCGTTTGCCTATTTCATTCCGCAGGCACTTCGTTTCGAAGGACTGAACGAGCTGACGGACGATCAGCGAAGCCAGGCGCAGCGCTGGGTGGCGCTCAGCCGCGCGCGGCCGCTGATCGAAACTGTCGCAATCGTCGCGCTCGGCGTCGTGATTTTCCTCGAAGCTGGCACGGCGCATTAACGTGGCGCGCCTTTGCTTCCCTCAATGGTTATCGTTGGAATAACCGTTCTCGCGGGCGCGTGAATCGTCATCCCTCACCTCGAGCCACATGGCATTGAGAACGGCGAAGGAACAGGCGAGACCAAGGCCCAAAACCCAACTGAAATACCACATAGGCGATGTCCTTCCTCGATAGCTGCCTCAATAACTGAAATGGTCCGCCTCGACCTTCTTTTCCGTCACCTTGCCGCGCAGGACGGCATAGATGAAGGACGTGTAGGCGAGGATAATCGGCACGAAAATGAGTGTCGCGATGAGCATGATCAGCAGCGTCGTCTGGCTTGACGAAGCATCCCAGACCGTCAGGCTCGCCGAAGGATCGGTGGAGGACGGCAGCAGGAACGGAAAGAGGCTGAGGCCTGCCGTGGCGACGACACCGACGACCGACAGCGACGAGGCGAGGAAGGCCCCGATCGCCAAATGCGCGCGAGATGCCAGGATCGCCAGCGCCGCGCCGCCGAATCCGAGGAGGGGCGCCAGGATCGTCCACGGCTGCGCGCGGTAATTGGCGAGCCATTGGCCGGCCTTGCGCGTGACCGTCTTGCCGAGCGGGTTCGAGGCCGCATCATGCGCCAGCGTGCCGACGATCTGATAACCGTCGAGATGGCTCACCCAAAGTCCGGCAAGGGCGAAGAGGACGATCAAGACGAGCGCCGCATAGAGCGTCGCCGTGCGGGCGCGCGCGGCGATGCGCCCCTCGGTCTTCACCGCGAGCCAGGCGCCGCCGTGCATGGTCAGCATCGCGACCGAGACGAGGCCGCAGAGCAGCGCGAACGGCGTCAGCAGGCCGAACAGCGTGCCGTGATAGGTCATGCGCAGCGAATCATCGAAGGTGAAGGGCGCGCCGAGCAGCGCATTGCCGACGGCGACGCCGAAGATCAGCGCCGGGACGAGGCCGCCGACGAAGAGGAGCCAGTCCCAAGTTTCGCGCCAGCGCGGCGCTTCGAGCTTGCTGCGATATTTGAAGCCTGCCGGGCGCAGGATCAGCGCGCAGAGCACGAGCAGCATGGCGAGATAAAAGCCGGAGAAGGCAACGGCATAGACCAAGGGCCAGGCCGCGAAGATGGCGCCGCCGCCGAGGATCAGCCAGACCTGATTGCCTTCCCAGACGGGGCCGACGGTATTGAGCACGACGCGGCGCTCGCCGTCCGTCTTGGCGACGAAGGGCAGCAGAATGCCGGTGCCGAGATCGAACCCGTCGGTGACAGCGAAACCGATCAGCAGCACGCCGAGCAGCAGCCACCAGATGACGCGCAGATGCTCATAGGTAAGATAAGACATGTCAGCGTCCCCCTTCGGACAAGGACAGAGCCGGCGCGCCGAGCGCAGGCGATGCGGGTCCAGCTTCGGCGTCCGGGCCGAGCTTGATGTATTTGATCATCAGATAGAGCTCGACGACGGCGAGCACGCTGTAGAAAACGACGAAGCCGCCGAGACTGAGCCACAGATTGCCCGCCGTCAGGCTCGATGCCGAAAGGAAGGTCGGCAGGATGCCGTCGATCGTCCACGGCTGGCGGCCGTGTTCGGCGACGAACCAGCCGAGTTCCGCCGCGATCCAGGGCAGCGGCAGGATGACGACCGCGAGCCGCAAGAACCACGAATAGCGGTCGAGCCGATGTTTTGCCGAGAGCCAGAAGGCGAAGGCGAAAAAGGCGATGAAGAAGAAGCCGCAGCCGACCATGAGGCGGAAGGTCCAGAACAGCGCCGGCACATTGGGCACCGTGTCCCATGCGGCGCTGTCGATCTCGGCCGGGGTCGCATCGACGACCTTGTCGGTATAGCGCTTGAGCAGCAGCCCATAGCCGAGATCGTTGACATGTGCGTTGAAGCGTGTCCGCGCGGCCGTGTCATCGGGATGATGGCGCAATTGTTCGAGCGCCCCATAGGCGATCACGCCGCTCGCAATGCGCGCCTTGTTGGCTTCGACAAGCGGAATGATGCCGGGAATCTTGCCGTTGATGGAGCGCGTACCGATGAGGCCCATCACCCACGGCACTTCGATTGCGTCGCGGGTGATATGCGCCTTGGCGTCAGGAAAGCCAAAGGCGGTGAAGCTTGCGGGCGCGGGCTCCGTCTGCCACATCGCCTCGATGGCGGCGAGCTTCATCTTCTGGTTTTCCGAAGCGGTATACCCGCTCTCGTCACCGAGCACGACGACGGATAGCGCCGAGGCGAGACCGAAGCTTGCCGCGACCGTCATCGAGCGTATGGCAAAGGCGCGATTGCGGCCTTTCAGCAGGAACCAGGCGCTGATCGCCATGACGAAAATCGCGCCGGTGACATAGCCGGCGCTGACGGTGTGGACGAATTTCGCCTGCGCCACCGGATTGAACAACACTTCGCTGAAATTCGTGACTTCCATGCGCATGGACGCCGGATTGAAGGCGGCGCCGACCGGATGCTGCATCCAGCCATTGGCGATGAGGATCCACAGCGCCGAGAGATTCGAGCCGAGCGCGACGAGCCAGGTGACGACAAGGTGGCCGATCTTCGAGAGGCGATCCCAACCGAAGAAGAAGAGGCCGATGAAGCTCGCCTCGAGGAAAAAGGCCATCAGCCCTTCGATTGCCAGCGGCACGCCGAAAATGTCGCCGACATAATGTGAGTAATAGGCCCAGTTGGTGCCGAACTGGAATTCCATGGTGATGCCGGTGGCCACGCCCATGGCGAAATTGATGCCGAACAGCAGGCCCCAATATTTGGTGATCTCGCGCCAGATGCTGCGGCCGGTCATCACATAGACGCTCTCGAAAATGCCGAGCAGAATCGAAAGGCCGAGCGTCAGCGGTACGAAGAGGAAGTGGTACATGGCCGTGAGGCCGAACTGAAGCCGCGAGAGCTCGACGGCGGCGTTGTCAATCATAAGTCACCTTCCAGCCGTTGCGGCCTTTGCGTTGTCGACGAGATGCCGCGCGACGTCTTGCGGCGTCGGCGCGAATTGATGGGCAGGGGAGAAGAAGAGGTAGTAGAGCGCGGCGAGGCCAAACAGTTTCAGGCACAGCACCGCAATGATTTCACGCCCATAAGTCGATCGGCGCATGCGTCGCGATGTGGCAAGCAGGCTCGGCATCAGGCCGCACCGCCGCAATCGGAGAAGCGGGCCGCGCGGAGATTGCAAAACCGCAAAAAATATATGCGCGCAAGATGATCCATCACGCCGCTCCGCGCACGCCGATGAGAAGGGTCGAAGTGGCGCGGACGTTAGCGGGGGCGGTGCCGGATCGAATTGATCTTAATCAAGCAAGACGGCAGATAGGCCGCAACGCCGCCTGGACGAATTGTCCAACATCGCGGATCGCTGCCGCACCGAAATATGCGGTGCGGCTTATATGGGCGGGCGCTTTGTGGCTTAGAGCCCGAGTTCGCTCAGACCCGGATGGTCGTCCGGCCGGCGCCCGAGCGGCCAGAAATATTTTCGCTCGCCTTCCTTGATCGGCAGATCGTTGATCGAGGCGTAGCGGTGATGCATCAGCCCTTCGGTATCGAATTGCCAATTCTCATTGCCATAGGAGCGGAACCATTGGCCGCTGTCGTCGTGCCATTCATAGGCGAAGCGCACGGCGATGCGATCGTCGGTGAACGCCCAAAGCTCTTTGATCAGCCGATAGTCCAGTTCACGCGCCCATTTGCGGGTGAGAAAGGCGATGATCGCGTCGCGCCCGCGCGGAAATTCGGCGCGGTTCCGCCAGATCGAATCCGGCGTGTACACCAGCGCGACGCGGGCGGGATCGCGGCTGTTCCAGCCGTCCTCCGCAAGCCTGACTTTGGCAATCGCGGTTTCGCGGGTGAAAGGCGGAACGGGCGCGGGCATCGGATTCTCCTGTACTTATCGGTTCTGTATAAACCGTTTGGTACAATTCCGTCAAGCATCCCTTCGGGCCTCGGCTGGGTTCGGAAGAGCGCGTGCTTCGGCTTATGCCTGCATCCGGCGCATGGATGCAATGAGAACGGCTCCGCTCGCTTTCAGCCTGGAGTCGCGTTAAAGGCGAAGCAATCATCGCATCGATGATGCGCAGATGGCGCACCAATGCCGCCTGTCGCGCCGTCCACCTTTGAGGGTCCCGTGCCGCTTATCCGTATCGATGCCGTCGCCGGCCGCACCGACGAAGAAATCCAGACTTTGCTCGATGCCGCGCATCGCGCCATGCTCGCCGCCTTCAAAGTGCCGGAGCGCGACCGCTATCAAATCTATACTGAGCACAAGGCGTCGCATCTCATCGCCCAGGACACCGGGCTCGACATACCGCGCACGCAGAAGTTCGTCCTCTTCACGGTGACGACGCGGCCGCGTGCACGGGCGGAAAAAGAAGCCTTCTATAAGCTGCTCTGCCAAGAGTTGTGGGAGCATTGCGCGATCGCCACTTCGGACGTGATGGTGTCGCTCGTTTCAAACAGCGACGAGGACTGGTCCTTCGGCAACGGCAGGGCGCAGTTTTTGACCGGCGAGCTTTGATCGATCAATCGATTTATTAGAGCGATTTGACAATAATAATGAATTGTATTTGTCGGTCACATTCGCGGACATTCGGCGCCAACACGGAGCCGAATGATGGACACTGCAACAACCCCCCTCAATCTGCCGATCGCGCCTAGCGCGGCGCCGCCGCGCCCCGCGCTTTTTGCGATCGTTCCCGGTCTCCTGCTCACCGCGACCATCGCGGCGACGGGCTTTGCCTTGCACGCTCTGCCGGGCGTCGGAACGTTCAGTCCGATGATCCTGGCGATCGTCATGGGCATTGCTTTTCACAATCTCGTTGGGACGCCGGCGCGAGCGAAGCCGGGCGTCACCTTCTCGCTGCGGCGAATTCTGCGCTTCGCTATTATCCTGCTTGGCCTGCAATTGACCGCGCAGCAGGTGGTCGAGGTCGGACCGAAAGGTTTGGGCGTGATCGTGCTCACGCTTGTCGCGACCTTCGTCTTCACCAAATGGTTCGGCAAGCTGTTGGGCGTCGATCGCAAGCTTGCCGAATTGATCGCCGCCGGCACATCGATCTGCGGTGCCTCGGCCGTCATCGCCACCAATACGGTGACCAATGCGCATGACGAGGACGTGGCTTATGCCGTCGCCTGCGTCACGGTCTTCGGCTCGATCGCCATGTTCGGCTATCCGCTGCTGCCCGGCGTGCTGCATCTCTCGCCGCATGCGTTCGGGCTCTGGGCCGGCGCGTCGATCCATGAGATCGCGCAAGTCGTCGCCGCGACCTTTCAGGACGGCAAGTCGGCCGGCGATTTCGGCACGATCGCCAAGCTCTCCCGCGTCACGTTGTTGGCGCCGGTCGTCATCAGCCTCGGCTTTCTGGCGCGGACGCGGGCGGGAAGCCCCGCGCATCGCCAACCGGCGCGCACACCGATCCCCTGGTTCGTGCTGGGCTTCGTTGCGCTCGTGGGCCTGAACAGCGTGGTGAGCGTGCCCGCCGCGCTCAAATTCCCGATCGTGACGCTGACGACGTTTCTGTTGTCGATGGCGCTGGCGGCAATGGGTCTCGAGACCGATATCCGCAAGCTGCGCGCCAAGGGGTTGCGCCCGCTGCTCCTCGGTCTCGCCGCGTTCGTCTTCATCGCCGCGTTCAGCTTGGCTCTCGTGAAGATGACGACGTGAAGTGCCGAGACGACGGATAAAATCCGCGCTCGCCGCCCGCGCGGCGGGCGCATCAGGTCTTACATCTCTTCCTTTATGCCCATTTTCAGAAGCAGCCAATTGACCGGATAGCTGGTGACGAAACCGCAAAGCATGGCGACCTGCATCATCAGCCAGAATTCCGGACGGTTCGTCGCGATCGGCGCGCCATAGACGCGCATCGCCCAGCCGAATTGCGCCAAGGCCATGAAGCCACACATGCCGATCTGCCAGGCGAGGATCGTCGCCGTATCCGCTTTCAAGGCTTCGATCAGCCCGTCGCGCGGCGAAAGATCTCGCATGGGCTTGATCGTGTAATATTGAAAGCCGATTCCTAAGCCGAAGGCGAGGATGAAATCCACGACCCAGACCGCATAGATTTTCTCGCCGAAAAGGCTTTTCCAGCCAAAGGCAATAGCAAGGCCCGGCAGAAAATAAGCGAGCCATTCCGCTAAGATATCGCCCAACGTGCAGCCGGCGCCGCAATGGCTTGCCGAGGTCGTCACCGCGACCCAGGGCGGCGGCTTCATCCGTGGCTGCGCCTCTGCCGAGCCGCGATTTCGCGGCACGCCGCGCTTCCAGCGGAAATAAAGCGCAAGCCAAATCAGGCCGCCAAACAGCGCACAGAGCGGCCAGACGAGATTCATGATCCACATCTGTTGCGGCCGGGACGTTTCATCGGCAATGATGATCAATGCGCTGACCAAGCCGAGCTCGAGCGAGATTTCTGCGAGAATATGAAGCCAAAGCGGGAATTGATGCGTCAAGAAAAACCTCCGGCATTGAAGCACGATACGGACCTGAAACAGGACTCTCATGACGAACGCCATTGCGATCAGACACGTTCATTTCGAGGATCTCGGCACGCTCGCGCCGGCGCTCGCCGCCGCCGGCTTCGAGGTTGCCTATGCCGACGTCGATAGCGGCGTACTTGCGGATTT
Source organism: uncultured Methylovirgula sp. (assembly GCF_947646745.1). Taxonomy (NCBI): domain Bacteria; kingdom Pseudomonadati; phylum Pseudomonadota; class Alphaproteobacteria; order Hyphomicrobiales; family Beijerinckiaceae; genus Methylovirgula; species uncultured Methylovirgula sp. The sequence continues at coordinate 30,770 of NZ_CANSHK010000025.1, forward strand.
CGATCCGCTGGCGCCCGATCTTGTCGTCGTCCTCGGCGGTCCGCTCGGCGTCTACCAGGCCGAGGCCTATCCCTTCCTCGCGGATGAAATACGCATCCTGCGACAACGGATCGCCGCGGGGCGTCCGACACTCGGAATCTGCCTCGGCTCGCAATTGATGGCGACGGCGATGGGCGCCAAGGTCGGCCCCTCCGGCCACAGCGAAATCGGTTTTTCGAAGCTCGCGCTGAACGACGCGGGCGCGGCGAGCCCCTTGCGCCATTTCGCCGGCGTCGAAGTCTTGCATTGGCATGGCGACACGTTCGCGCTCCCGGCCGGCGCCACGCTGCTCGCTTCGACCGATCTTTGTGCGCATCAAGCCTTTACCGCCGGGCCCAATATTCTTGCCTTGCAATTCCATCCTGAGCCGGACGCTGCCGACCTCGAGCGCTGGCTGATCGGCTATGCCGGCGATCTCGGCGGCCGCGATCCGCGTGAGTTCCGTAAAGCCGCAGCCGCCTACTGCCCGTCGCTCCAGCGCGCAACGGCGACCATGCTGAGCGAATGGCTGGCCGGCCTCAAGCCTTGAGAGGCGCCGTGGATCGGCGCTAGGCTCTTGTGCGTTGGTGCGGATTGCAACGCGTGGAGACCGGCAATGGCACGACATGAGACCAAAGCGCAGAAGGAAACCGTCGGCCGTGTGATGCACGAATTCAAGCACGGCGAACTGGAGTCGAGCCGCGGCGGCACGGTGAAAAGCCGCAAGCAGGCCGTCGCCATCGCCTTGAGCGAGGCCGGCGCATCGAAAAACGAAAGCCCGCAGAAGAATCGCGAGCATCTCAAGAAGACCAAAGAAAAGGAGCGCCACGGCGAAACTGCCCAGGCGCAGAAGGAAGGCCACAGAAAGCATTGAGGCGGGACCGCCTTCGCGGTCCCTTTCCTCACGCTGCGGGCTTCAGCACCACTTTCGTCCAGCCGTCGTCGCGGCAGTCGAAATGTTTGTAGGCATCGGGCGCCTTGTCGAGCGGCAGTTCGTGCGAGACGAGGAAGGACGGCCGCGCCTTGCCCGTTGCGATCAAGGCGCAGAGCCGCCGGTTATAGGCCTTGACGGGGGTCTGGCCGCAGCCGAGGCGCAGGCCTTTATTAAAAAATTCGCCGAAATCGAAGGCGATCTGGCCATGCTGCATGAGCCGGTCGCCGGCCTTCGGATCCTGCGGCATGAAAACGCCGACGACCCCGAGAGCCCCCGTTGCGCGGACCGACTTGACGAGCTTGTTCATCGTATCGTTCGGCACCTCATGGCCGGCCGGATCGTGGCACTGCCAGCCGACGCATTCACAGCCTTTGTCGGCACCTTCCCCGCCGGTGATCTTCATGACCGCATCGACTGGATCCTCTTTCGAATCATCGATCGGAATGGCACCGATTTCTTCGGCGAGACGCAGCCGGTCGGGATGACGGTCGACGATCATGACGTCGCTCGCGCCCTTCAGGATCGCCGAATAAGCAGCGAATAGCCCAACCGGACCGGCGCCGTAGATAACGACGGATTCGCCGCCTTGGAGCTGCGCGAGCTCGGTCGCGTGCCAGCCGGTCGGCCAGATGTCCGAGAGCATGACATAATCGTTCTGCTTGTTTTCGGCGTCGGGCGGCAGGACGAGGCAATTGAAATCGGCGTAAGGTACGCGCAGCAGGTCCGCTTGGCCGCCGGAATAAGGCCCCATGTTGGCATAGCCGTAAGCCGCGCCGGCATGGCCCGGGAAGGCCGTCAGGCAGGCCGAGGTCAGGCCACGCTCGCAATTCTTGCAAAAGCCGCAGCCGATGTTGAACGGCAGGCAGACCCAATCGCCGACTTTCACGCGGTCGACGGCTTTGCCGATGGCGATGACTTGGCCGAGATTTTCGTGGCCGAGAATCTTGCCCTTTTCGACGCTCGTGCGGCCTTCGTACATGTGCAGGTCGGAGCCGCAGATATTGGTGGTCGTAATCCGCACCAGCGCGTCGGTTTCCTTTTCGAGCCGCGCGTCGGGGACATTGACCACGCGCACGTCGCGCGGGCCGCTATAGGTCAAGCCTCTCATGCCAAGCTCCTGCCGTTTGGGGGTGTCGTGCCGCCCCAATCGCGGCGCGGCACGACGAGTTCCGCACAACGGCAGATGTGAGCGCACTATTGGGTCGGCTCGTTCTCTTCGCCGCGATAGGCGCCGCGTGGCGTTCTCGCCTTGCGAAGCTTACGGCCCCGATCGCGCCGCATCTCACGCGTTCCCTGGGGGTAAGCGAAATGAAGCAGACTGAAAGCCTTAAGCGCGCGCCCAGCCGATGCTGGACTAAGCATCACTTTGGTTCACCTGAGAGGGGCAGGCCAACGAGTCTTTTGACGCTCGGATTAGAGAGAGGCGCGTCGCCCTGCGCTTGCATGAAATTGACGAGTCGTTCGGCGCGAATTCGATTGGCAAGAGCGCTCGGGTGGCCGTCTCCACCGATCCGGTATCTGGGATTATTTCCGTCTGCCAGCGTATAGTCGAGCACCTGAGCGCCACTGGACCGGAACGCTGCCATGATCTGATCGTCGGTCCAAGACAGCGATGCGCGCTGAAGATAGCCTGGGTCGCGCAGATAATAGATAATCATCGGCACATGATACTTTTCTTTCACCAGCTTGACGGACTCGCGGGTCACCGCGACCAGGTTCGCTATGTCGTTATTTGTGAGATGGCGCAGGTGCGGCGCGATCAGCGTATTGAAAATGCTGAAGGTCGAAAAAATACTTGCGGTCTCCGGGGGGCAATTGCGCAGCCGTTGCACGCCGCCATCCACGGCCTGGTATTTCGGCCCGTAAACCGTCTGGCCGGAGTTGCAAGCCATTCTCTCCGCGTGCCAGGGCGCAACGAACTGCACGGCGAAATCTGAATCGCTCAGCATTTTGTCCAAGCGTCCGGATTGAATCTCAGCAAGAACATTCGCCGGGCTCCATCCTGGTACGCCCGCGTTGAAGACGGGGAAGCGTTGCTTCGTCAGGCGCGCGAAGATCTGCGGCAGAGTGTCGGCGTCGTTGAGGCCAAGGCCGAAGACAAAAGAATCGCCGAGAAAAATAACGCCCTTTCCGTCATGGCCGGCGTCCACCTGCCGCATGGCCTCGGCGTTTATCGTGTAGTTCACATCATAGCCAGGCGTGCCGATGAGAATACGCCGGGAGCGATAGCGTCCTGGCTTTCCAAGCCTGTATCCAAGTTCGGCGTCGGGCACGTAGAGCCCGGGTGGCGTAGTGATGATACGCGGCGTGATCACGACGGCGACGCATTCGGTTATGGCCAGTGCAATTGCGGCCGTCGCCAGGGCGATGGCAAGATTTTGGAGCGGCCCGCGCAGAACCAGGACGCCATAAAGTGAAACCGTGCCAAGTGTAGCCAGGGCGATCGCGCTCTTCATCCCGAGCGCCCAGAGAGCGGCTATGATGATCAATAAGGGAAGTGCGAAGCGAAGTATAAACATCGCGCTCGTATGCCGAACATCGGCGCTGTTCGACTTGTTTTTGATCAAGAATATACCCCCGCCTTCTCAGCGCACCGAATTGCCAGCGGCATTAACATAAGGCCGATTGGATTGACGCGCTGTACCAAGTTGATCAAGTAAACATCACTTTATAGAACGGAACGGATCCGGCGTAATGCCGGCTCGATCGCAGCACCGGGTTGGTCCGATACGGCAATGGTCTGCGCGTCGATCCGATGTCGATCATCCTCCGGGACGATCAATTCACAGCCCCCCGTACGAAGGAACCGTGCGAACTGCGGGAGTCCTTCTTCGATCCGCGAGCGCGCCCATTGCCGGATTTCGTGCGCCAAGACGCGCGAAAAGATCGGTGAGTGATTGCTCAGTCGGCATGGAGACCTCTTGGTCCTGTTCAGGGAAGCCGCCCGTTTTTCTCGGTCCGCTGCCTCGCAAGCATAGCCTTGGCGCGGCCGGACCCAAACCTAGCCCATCCAACCCGCCGTCTTCTCCTCGCCTCGACATCCCCCTCCAAAAGCCCCACATTGGAATCCATGATTCGTCTTTCGTTCCCGGTCGGAGTGCGGGCGTGAGCCCCGATAATTTTGAAGAATCTGGTCCTGGCTATGCGCCCCCGGCGGTACGGCCGGGCGGCATTGCGGCACGGGCCAGCGCCGGCGCGGGGTCGCGCTATCTTGACGGTCTCAATCCGGAGCAGCGCGCTGCGGTCGAGACGCTCGACGGCCCGCTGCTGGTGCTTGCCGGTGCCGGCACCGGCAAGACGCGGGTGCTGACCGCCCGCATCGCCCATATTCTCGCCACCGGCCGCGCCTTCCCAAGCCAGGTCCTTGCCGTCACCTTCACCAACAAGGCGGCGCGAGAGATGAAGGAGCGCATCGCCGTGCTGATCGGCGGCGCGGCCGAGGGCATGCCGTGGCTCGGCACGTTCCACGCGATCTCGACCAAGATTCTGCGCCGCCATGCCGAACTGGTCGGGCTCAAAAATTCCTTCACCATCATCGACACCGACGATCAGATCCGGCTCTTGAAGCAAGTGCTGCAGGCAGAGAATATCGACGACAAGCGCTGGCCGGCGCGCACGCTCGCCTATCAGATCGACAATTGGAAAAATCGCGGGCTCGATCCCGCCCACGTTCCGGCGGGCGAAGCGGCCGCCTTCGCCGACGGCAAGGGCGGCAAGCTCTACCAGCATTATCAGGACCGGCTGAAAGTGCTGAACGCCGCCGATTTCGGCGACCTGCTGCTCGAAAGCCTGCGGCTCTTCCGCGAACATCCGGACGTCTTGAAGCAATATCAAGAGCGCTTCCGCTATATGCTCGTCGACGAATATCAGGACACGAACACGGTCCAATATTTGTGGCTGAAGCTGCTCGCCCAGGGCCGCAACAATATCTGCTGCGTCGGCGACGACGATCAATCGATCTATGGCTGGCGCGGCGCCGACGTCGATAACATCCTGCGCTTCGAGAAAGATTTCCCGGGCGCGAAAATCATCCGGCTGGAACGCAATTACCGCTCGACCGGGCATATCCTCGATGTCGCCGCGGGCCTCATCGCGCATAACCAGGGCCGGCTCGGCAAGACGCTGTTCACCGACGGCGAGAAGGGCGACAAGCCGACCGTCTCCGGCGTCTGGGATTCGGAGGAAGAAGCCCGCGTCATCGGCGAAGAGATCGAGCAGCTTCAGCGCCAAGGCGCGCGGCTCGACGAGGTTGCGATTCTGGTGCGCGCCTCGTTCCAGATGCGGGAATTTGAAGAGCGCTTCATCACCCTCGGCCTGCCCTATCGCGTCATCGGCGGTCCGCGGTTCTACGAGCGTGCCGAAATCCGCGATGCCCTCGCCTATCTGCGGCTCGTCGCGCAGAACGACGACGATCTCGCCTTAGAGCGCATCATCAACGTGCCGAAACGCGGTCTCGGCGATGCGAGCCTGCAAATGCTGCACGATCATGCGCGCCGCGAGCGCATTTCGCTGAGCCAGGCGGCGCGGATCATGATCGAGACGGAGGAATTGAAGCCGAAGCAGCGCCAGGCGCTACGCGACTTCCTCGCCGATCTCGACCGCTGGACCGGGCTCGTCGAGCAGAAGCCGCAGGGCGAGCTCGCCGAGACGATCCTCGAAGAATCCGGCTATACCGACATGTGGCAGAAGGACCGCACGGCCGAGGCCGCCGGCCGGCTCGAAAACCTGAAAGAACTCGTCCGCGCCATGGAGGAATTCCCGAGTCTTACTGCCTTCCTCGAACATATTTCGCTGGTCATGGACGCCGACAGCGCCGACGCCGGCGCGCGTGTCTCGATCATGACCCTGCATGCCGCCAAGGGATTGGAATTCGAGACGGTGTTCCTGCCCGGCTGGGAGGAAGGCCTGTTTCCGCATCAGCGCTCGCTCGACGAGCAGGGCCGTGCCGGCTTGGAAGAAGAGCGCCGGCTGGCTTATGTGGGCCTCACGCGCGCCAAGCGCCGGGCGAAAATCTATTTTGCCACCAACCGGCGCATCCGCGGCCTGTGGCAGACGACGATCCCGTCGCGCTTTCTCGACGAACTGCCGGAAGCCCATGTCGAGGTGGTCGATTCGGCGTCCGGCCGCAGCTACGGCAATTATGCGCAATCGCGCTTCGCCAATATGGATACTTACCGCTCGCCCTATGCGACGCCCGGCTGGCAGCGCGCGCAGCGCCGCAGTGCCGAGACGCAAGGCGAGGCGCGAAGCAATTGGCAGGACAGCGCGGCGCGGCGCGGGCCGCTGACGATCGAGGGCGAACTCGTCGCCAAATCGTCGGCAAGTTCATCCTTCGGCAAGGGCGCGCGGGTGTTTCACATGAAGTTCGGGCCCGGCACGGTCGCGGCCGTCGACGGCAACAAGCTCACGGTCGATTTCGACAAGGCCGGGCGCAAGATGGTGCTGGAGAGCTTCGTTCAGGCGGCGTGATGGTGACGTGCACCACTCACTTGCCTTCGTTCTTGCAGACAATATCTTTCGGCTGGCAGGCGATGCCCGGAGTCGAGCAGCCGACGCGCCCATCGGGGCTGCGCAGACAGATGCGGCAGCCGTCCGTCCATTCGCGGCAGCCGGGATGCGCCGCGCCATAGGCGAGGACCGAGACATCCGACGGCACTTTGGCCGGCGCCGTCGCATCGGCCAGCGCCGGCGCGCCGGCGCTCAAGCAAAGCCCGAATAAGAGCAGATGCAATCCGATTCGCATGAGCCGCATCCTCGCCGGCCGTCATGCCGGCCTTATAGCTTGTCTTTGATCGCGCGCGAAAGCAGCGCGGCGGTGGCGGCCACTTCATCCAGCGCCGCTTCGCATCGTTCATAAAAATGGGTAGCGGCGCGCCAATCCTTATGGCCGATCGCGCCGATCGCTTCCCCGCCCCATTGCTCGGCCTGCGCCACGGCGCGATCGAGACGATCGACGAGATCGCGCGGCGCGGGCTCACCAAGGCTGTTCAAGGCCGCCTCCAGCCGATCGCGTTTCAGCCAAGCCGGCGCGAGAATCGGCGGATCGACCCCGACCAGGATCGCAGCGAGCTTGCGCTTGAAGATCGCCGCGTCGGCACGGACCCGGGCAATCCCCGCGGCGGCGTCGCCCCAGCTTTTCTCGACCAAGTCTTCGCAACCGGCGAGCCGCCGGTCGACCGCGCCGATCTCGGTCTCGGTCTTGCTGATTTTGCTGGCGATCGCCTCGGTGCCCTCGGCGATCTCCGCGGTTGCGGCGCGCTGATGCGCGAGATATTCGGCGAGATGGCGGGCGCGCTCGGCGACTTCGCTCATCTCCTTGCCGGCGGCGGCCGCTTGATCGGCGACGCTCGAAACGATGCCGCGGCCTTGCCCGACCGCGCTCCGGCTGTCGCCGACCGCCGCGCGGATATCGGCCATCTCCGCCGCAAAAGCGGCGAGGCGTTTGCGGATTTCCTCGGTCACGCCGCTCGTCTGGTGCGACAGGGCTTTGACTTCGCCGGCGACGACGGCAAAGCCGCGGCCCGCCTCACCCGCGCGCGCGGCCTCGATCGTCGCGTTGAGCGCAAGCATATTCGTCCGCGCTGCGATCGCCTCGATCATGCTTGCCATGGCGCCGATCTGGGCCGCCGCGCCGTCGAGAATATCAAGCCGCGCGTCGATGTCGCCCGTGCAGCGTTCGATTGTCACCATCGCATCGGTCGCCGCTTGGCTATCCGTCGCGCATTGCGCCATCGTCCCGGTGGCGCGCGCCGCGTGTGCGGCACTGTCGGCGGTGTTTCCGGCGATCGCGTCGATCGAGGTTGCCAGTTCTTCGACGGCGCTGGAGATGGCCCGCGCCGAGCGCGTCATCTCGCTCAGGTCATGCGCCATCCAGATGGTATTGACGGCGGTTTCGGAGGCCTCTTTCGAGAGCTTGGCGATCAGCTCGAGGCGGTCGAAGCTCGTGCGTCGCGCCGCGTGCAGGAGCCGCGCCAGCGCCTGGCCGAAACGGCCTTCGGGCAGGCGCGCCACCTCCAGGTTGTCCGGCAGCGCCTCGAGAATTTCGGCAAAGCGATCCTCGTCCGTCGCAACGGGCAACGGCACTGCAGAGTGCTTCCGGTTGAGGCGCGGAAACATCGATGGTCCTCGGGTGCCGGCGCTTTATCGTTATGGTTGTGCGGCACGCAGATTTATCCCGAACTTGTCAAGATTTGGTAACCATAATGGACCCGGCAGCGGACGCCCGCCTCTCGCGCACCCGGGGCGCTGCGTCTAAACTGTCGTTATGATTCCCAAGCATATGAAGCGAAACTGGAAACACGGCGGCTTCGGGCCGGAGCGGCGCGGCTATCACCACGGCGGTCTGAAGGAGGCCTTGGTCGAAGCGGCGCGCGCCCTCATGGCCGAGCATGGGCCGGGCGGCTTTACCTTGGCGGAGGCCGCCAAACGCGTCGGGGTGACGGCGGCGGCGCCCTATCGGCATTTCGCCGACCGGCAAGACTTGATGGGCGAGCTCGCCCGCCGCGGCTTCGATCTCTTTGGCGAGCGGCTGGCCGGTGCCTGGGATGACGGCCGCCCCGAACCGCACGCGGCACTGAAGCGCATGGGCCGGGCTTATCTCACCTTCGCCACCGCCGAGCCCGGCCTCTACACGGCGATGTTCGAGAATGCCCGAAGCCTGCATGGGCAGGCGGCCAATTTCGTCGCCAACAAAGCCTTCGACGGGCTGACGCGTGCCGCCGCGGGCGTCATCCTGGCGGCCGGCGGCAATCCCGCCGACATCCGCCGCTTGGCGCTGGAAATCTGGGCGCTGGCGCATGGCACGGCCATGCTGACCCTCGCCGGCCATTTCGATCCGGCTCGCGGCGACGATCCCGCGGCGATTCTCGAGCGCGGCGCGGACGCCCTGATCGCCACCGCGCTGCGCGGAAAATAATCAGCGTTATCATCGGGATATACGATTTGAACCGGCGCCGCCTCGACAGCCATCCAATGTTAATGTAATATACTTTTACATTGCAGCGTTCGTGCTGCATGGAGGAGCTTATGTGTATGACACGCAGCTATGGCCGCGCGCCGGGTGACGCTTCGGCCAATATTCCGACGATGGCGGATTGGAAGCCGATCGAAATCGTCGCCATGGTGCTCGGCTTCATCCTGTTTTGGCCGATCGGGCTTGTGATTCTCTTCGCCAAGATCTGGCAGAAGAAGAGCGCCTATGCCGGCGATCTGCCGAGCTTCGTCAGTGACAAGATGCAGCAGAAATTCCGCGAGAAATGGGAGCAGAAGATGGGCCGTCACGGTTTCGGTATGCGCCGGCAGGATTTCTACAATTGGTCGAGTGCGTGCGAGCGGCGCGGCTTCGGCGGGGCGCCGTGGCAATGGAAGCCCGGCTCGACCGGCAATCTTGCCTTCGACGAATGGCGCGAGGCGGAACTGGCGCGGCTCGAAGCCGAGCGCGAAAAGCTGCGTGCCGCCGAGCAGGAATTTTCGACCTTCGTCGAAAACCTGCGCCGCGCTAAGGATCGCGAGGAATTCGAGCGGTTCATGAACCAGCGCAACGCGCAGCCGCCGCAGAACGGCGCGCCGAACCCGCCGCCGGCAAGCTGAGCGATCCGGCTCGCCAAATCGCGTAGCACGTCTGCGAGGCAATCCAGCTGCAACCTGGGTTGCCTCGTCGCGTTTGAGACATTGCTCTATTGATTGCTGTTGCTGTGCCCCGGCAGCAGCGATTTCAGCATATTGATCGTCTTGATATTGACCTTGATGCCATGACCCATGTCGAAGTCGCCGGGCTTCATATCGGCCGGGCAGTCGCCGACCCATTTGGCATCCTGCGTGGCCGTCACATCGCTCTGGCCGAGTTTCGGCGGATCAAAATGCGTCTTGATGTCGACGTGATAGGCGGCGTTGCCGGTGAATTTTGTGACTGAACTTGTCGTCACCGTCGTTCCGCCGAGGACGCAATTGGTTTGCGTCTGGACAGTGTCGCCGCTTACCGTGACGTCGTTCTTGTCGCAATGTTTGGAGCGGATGGTGCTGCTGAATTTGTGAAACAATTGATCGGTCTCGGCATCGATGCACATTTTCATCGTGGCTTCGGGCATGGCCGCATTATGGACGACGACTTCCCAAAGGCCGGGTTTGCGCGACGGATAATCGTCGGCCGCGGCGGCCGTCACAAAGCTCGCAGCCAGCGCCGTCGCCACCGCAAAAGTTACACGCATGAAATCCTCCCCTCTTGCTACTGCCGGCCATAGCACGAGCGGCGCCGGCAATCCACTCGCGGCGGCGATGCGCTTTAATCGGCGGGCGTGCTGCGCAATCTTTTGATCGCGCCGCGCTTTTCTTTCGCGTCACGGCGCCGCTGTTTCGAGGCGAGCGTCGGCCGGGTGGCGATCCGCCGTTTCGGCCGCAGCATGGCCTTGGCAATCAAGGCGCCGAGCCGCATCAGCGCATCCTCGCGATTACGCTCCTGCGAGCGGAATCGTTGCGCCGAAATCACCAGCACGCCGTCCTGCGTCAGCCGGCTGCCGGCGAGCTTCTCAAGCCGTCGCTTGACGTCCTCGGCGAGGGACGGCGAATGGCGCACGTCGAAGCGCAATTGCACCGCCGTCTCGACTTTGTTGACATTTTGGCCGCCGGGGCCCGAGGCGCGCAGAAACGAAAATTCGAGCTCGTTGGCGTCGAGCGACAGATTTTCGGCGATGACAATCCGCGACATCGATCTTTCGTCCCTTGTCGCCCGTTCGTTCGAAGGGCGCCGATCCGCACGTTTTCGTCCGATGCGTTCTAGCGCAGAAGAATGCGCATGCGCTGCATGATGATGAGAATGGCGAGCGAAGCGCCGACCAGGATCACCATCGACCAGAAGAAGCCGCTGTTGACGTCGGTGAAAGGCAGATTCTTCACGTTCATGCCGAAAATGCCGGCGACCAGGCTCGCAGGCAGGAAGAAGGTCGTGATGATGGTGAGCAGATAAAGACTGCGATTGGTATCTTCGGCGATCTTGAGCGCCACTTCTTCCTGGAGCATATGGGCGCGTTCGCGCATGGCGACAATGTCGCGGTCGAGGTTTTCGAGCCGCTGTGTCAGAATGCTGGTCTTGAGCCGCAGATCCGCCGGCGGTTCGGTGTCGAGCTTGTGCCCGACGCGGCTAAAGAGCGTCAGCAGGCCCTGCATCTGGCGATGCAGATGCACGGCCGCCTTGCGCGCTTTGGCAAGCCGCCCGCGCTGGTCCATGGCCGATCGCTGCCAGAGGTCGTCCTCGATTTCGTCCATCTCCTCGTCGAGCCGGTCGGCATATTTGTCGATCGAATCGGCGACATGATTGACGATCAGCTCGAACAGCGAGGCGACGCGGTGCAGCTTGCGGCCGCGGTCGAGTGCCTGACGGGCGCTTTCGGCGGCGCTCATCGCCCGGCGGCGCGCGCTGACGAGCAGCCTGTCGGTCATGGCAAAATGCAAATAGCCGAAATGATGCGTCGCCCCGTCGAGATCGGCGATGAGATCGGCAAAGATGCCATAGACGCTTTCGTCATTGACATGCAGCTGCTGCGTGCCGTCCGGCGCGGTCAGCACGGCCGCCGCTTCCGGCGGCAGGTCCTCGAAGCGGGGCAGGAGTTCGCATGCCCGCGCATCGGCGAGGTTGAAGTGCAGCCAGAGCCAGCCGTCGTCGCCGAGGCGGATCGGTTTGTCGGCAGGGAGCGCCTCCGGCGTGCCGTCGGCATGGATGCGGAACGCCCAGACGAGACCGGGCATGACGTGCGCGGCCGACGAAGGCGCGAGGGCAATGGGCGTGTCATCCATAATGAGGCTCGCAGGTTGGGATCACGAAAGAACGCGACCGTTGACTTAACGGCAGAAGCCGCCGGCCGTGCCGCAGCGAGACGTTAACCGCGTTATTTTAAGCGCACTTAACACATTTCGAACAATTTGAGGCAATGGCGCGTCGCATATTGCCTTTCGCCGCTGCGGCGGCGCTTTTTCTTGAGCTCGCTGGCTGCTCGAATTACGGGGCGCAGCGGCCGGCTTGGCGCGCCGAAGCGGAAAACGCCTGTCTGGCGCAAAATCTCATCCAGCAATCGGCCTATGTCCGCCCGGTCGAAGAGATCAACGGGCCGGGCATCTGCGGCCTGACGCGGCCGTTCAAGGTCGCGGCCCTGCTCGACGGCACGGTCATGCTCGACGGCGATTACATTCTCGATTGCCCGATGATCGCGTCGCTTAATGCCTGGGTGAAGGACGTGGTCGAGCCGGCGGCCGAAACGCGGTTCAGCGAGCGCGTCGTCGAGATCGAAACCTTCGGCACCTATAGCTGCCGCGGCATCAATGGCGAATGGGGCGCGAGGCTCTCCGAACATGCCTTCGGCAATGCCATCGATGTGAAGGGCTTCCGGCTTCAGGACGGCCGCGACATCACCGTGGTTCACGATTGGACGCAGGGCGATCCGCAATCGCAGGCCTTCCTGCGCGATGTCGACAATGGCGCCTGCGGCGATTTCACCACCGTGCTTGGTCCGGGCTATAATTTCCTGCATTACAACCATCTCCATCTCGATCTCGCGATGCGCGGCAACACATCGACCGGGCCGCGCCGGGTCTGCAAGCCGCATCCGGATATCTGGCCGCAGTCGCATCCGCCGGATGGTCTGCCCGAGCCGCCGCCGCTTGAGGAGGAGATGGATGTCTCGCAGGCCGGCAGCGCCGCCGACCAGCAACCGATGGCCCTGCATACGGGGCCCGATTCGCCCGATGCCGCCGTGCCCGCCGCACCCTATTCGCCGCCGCGCTCCTATGGGCGTTCGTACCAGGCGCTCTCCTCGGATGCACTGCCGCCCGAACCCGTTCAGCCGCAAACGGCCGAGCCCCAGGCGGGGACCATGCGCTCCGACGGCGCCTTCGTGCCCGAAGGGCGGCCGGCCGATTGGGATCTGCATTAAGGTGCGATCACATTCTGCGGCGCATGGGCTTGCGTGCTTTCCGCAGCATGGCCCCGCGCGTTAGGAACGGGAAACCTCCAACCGCAGATGGACTCCGGCATGTTGCAATCGAATCCGCCGCACGCGACGACACAACGGTTCATGCGCTACAACGCGCCCGCACAGCTTCTTCATTGGCTGGCGGCGCTGGTCATTTTCACGACGCTGCCGCTCGGCTGGATCGTCGCGCATATGGGCCGCGACGCGCCGAACCATCATGTCTTCATCTTTCTGCACAAGTCCTTCGGCGTCCTGGCGCTGGCGCTGATCGTCGCGCGGCTCATTTGGCGCGCCGTGCGCAAACCGCCGCCGCTGCCGCCGCGCCTCGCCAAATGGGAGGCCGGCCTCGCCCGTGCGACGCATGTCTTTCTCTATGCGATCTTCGTCGTGATGCCGGTCAGCGGCTATATTCTCTCAAGCGCCCACGACGGCCATCCGGTTTCGTTCTTCGGTCTGCCGCTGCCGGCCCTGCCGGAGAATCCGGCGCTCTCCAAGCTTGCCGGCGCGGTGCATCTGACCGGCCAATATTTCGTCTATCTGTTTCTCGCGGCGCATCTTCTCGGCGTCGTCTGGCATATCGCGATCCGCCGAGACAATGATTTAGCGCGCATGCTGCCGGAGCAGGTCAACGCAGAATAGTGCAGGCACTCGTGCCATTGCACCAATCCTGGCGCAGATAGGGATCGCGGATCAGGCGCTGATGCCGCCGTGCGGTGACGGGCCGCGGATCATCGAGCGCAGCGGGCCCTTTGGCTTGCGGCGCAGGCTCCGGCACCAATCGCTGAGGCGCACCGAGCGTCGGCGCCACCGGCTGCGATTCCTGCGCATTGCCGCCGAATTGGCCGGGATAGGGCGCCGGCATCAATTGCTGTGCGGCGAAGGCGGGCGTCGCGCAAAGCGCCGCCGCGAGACCAAGAATTTTAAACATGGCTTTGCCCTTCGTGAGCAAAGCGGCGCCATCCGCGAAGCGGGCTTTAGTCCTTCTTGACCCACACCGTTTCGCCATGCGGGTCGAAGACGATCGACCGAAACAGGTTCAGGAACGAGCCGCCGAGCTGCGCCGCCGGCGTGGTCCGTGTCGCGATGCCGCCGCAGGGATTGGTCGGCTTGACGATGAGATAATAGCGGCCGGTCTCGGCGACAGGCCTGCTGTTCTCGTCGGCGATCACAAGCGGTTGAGAGCTGGAATAGACCGGACGCGTCTCGAAGCCGACGCAGGTCTTGACCGTCACCGTGCCCTCCTGCGTCAGCCGGATGTCATGGGCGACGAGCGCGTCATAATAGGCCTGGTTGATGTCGAGCGAATGCGGATAAAGCGCATCGTCATAGCCGGTGTCGATCTGCGCCCAGGTCTGCGTCGCGCCCAATTGCACGAAGACGACCGGCACATTGGGCCGGTCCTTGGCGACGCGCGCGCGATCGCGCGAGAAGAAGCCGCGCTGGGCGATCGGCGCAAAGCCGGCCGCTTCGAGCTGCGCGGCTGGGCACGGTTCGGCCGACAGCGCCGCGGTCTCGCCGTCGAGCGCGACTGTGAGATGGGCGAGCAGATCGGTGCCGATAATGGCATCCGTATCCGGCTCGGCGCGGCGGGTGAGAAATTCGCTTTCGCCGGGAAGCGGCAGCGACGTCGCCGCCTTGACCATGCCGCCGAGCTCGGCCGGCGTCTTCGCCCGCAGCGAGCTTTTGGTGGCGCCATAATCGAGCATGGCGCGCGCCGTCGCGCCGTCGATCGACAGATCGATATGCGGCGTCGCGCCGCTATAAGTCAGCGCATAAAGATGGCCGCCGCAGAGGGCCGCGGCGGTCCTCGGACGAAAGTGAAACATGGCCGCCGCTAACGCGAGCGCCAGCAAAATGGTTGCGGGATATTTCAGCTTTGCCGTCTCTTCCCCTTCCACGCCCGTGTTCCGCCGCGTCCCGCGGAACTGCGCGGCTTGGCCTCGCCGCCGCCGAAATTATGCGGTCCCATTTCGGCATCGGTCGGCTTGTGCGGCCGGCTCGCCGGCAGATTGGCGGCATCGCCAAAGGGCCGTGTCCCGCGATAGGCGCCGGCCTCGCGCTCGACATCGGTTTGCGTTGCCAACGGATCGTCGGAGATCGCAAGTTCGACCGATTGTAACCGCTTGATCTCGTCGCGCAGCCGCGCCGCCTTTTCGAAATTGAGGTCGGCCGCCGCATCGCGCATCTCGCGTTCGAGGTCGGCGATCGTCGCCTTGAAATTATGGCCGATGAGATTGCCCGCCTGCGCCATGCCGGCATCGACGGTCACATGGTCGCGTTCGGCGACCGAGCCGAGAATGTCCTGGATGCCGCGCTTGATCGATTCCGGTGTGATGCCGTTTTCGATATTGAACTGGCGCTGCTTGTCGCGCCGCCGGCTGGTCTCGGCCATGGCCCGCTGCATCGAGCCGGTGATCTGATCGGCATAGAGGATCACGCGGCCGTCGACATTGCGCGCGGCGCGGCCGATCGTCTGGACGAGCGAGGTCTCGCTGCGCAGAAAGCCTTCCTTGTCGGCATCGAGAATGGCAACCAACCCGCATTCCGGGATGTCGAGACCCTCGCGCAGCAGGTTGATGCCGACGAGCGCATCGAAGGCGCCGATGCGCAGGTCGCGGATGATCTCGATGCGCTCCAGCGTGTCGATGTCGGAATGCATGTAGCGCACGCGCACGCCATGTTCGTGCAGATATTCGGTGAGATCTTCGGCCATGCGCTTGGTCAGCACGGTGATGAGCGCGCGGTAGCCTTTCTGCGCCACGTCGCGCACTTCACCGAGCAGATCGTCGACCTGGGCGCGCGCCGGGCGCACCTCGACCGGCGGATCGATGAGGCCGGTCGGGCGGATCACCTGTTCGACGAAAATGCCGCCGGAGCGCTCCATCTCCCATTTGCCCGGCGTCGCCGAGACATGGATCGATTGCGGCCGCATCGCATCCCATTCCTCGAAGCGCAGCGGCCTGTTGTCCATGCAGGAGGGCAGGCGGAAGCCATATTCGGCGAGCGTCGCCTTGCGGCGGAAGTCGCCGCGATACATGCCGCCGATCTGCGGCACGGTCACATGCGATTCGTCGGTGAAGACGAGCGCATTGTCGGGCAGATATTCGAACAGCGTCGGCGGCGGCTCGCCCGGCCGGCGGCCGGTGAGATAACGCGAATAATTCTCGATGCCGGCGCAGGAGCCGGTCGCTTCCATCATCTCGAGATCGAACAAGGTGCGCTGCTCGAGCCGTTGCGCCTCGAGCAAACGGCCGGCGGCGTAAAGCTCGGTGAGGCGCTGCTTCAATTCTTCCTTGATGCCCTTGATCGACTGGATGAGCGTCGGGCGCGGCGTGACGTAATGGGAGTTCGCGTAGATCTTGATGAATTCGAGATCCTGCGTCTTCTGCCCGGTCAAGGGATCGAATTCGATGATCGATTCGATCTCGTCGCCGAAGAAATTGATCCGCCAGGCGCGGTCTTCATAATGGGCGGGGAAGAGATCGATCGTATCGCCGCGGACGCGAAAGACGCCGCGATAGAAATCGCCGCCCGAGCGCTTGTATTGCAGCGCGACGA
Source organism: uncultured Methylovirgula sp. (assembly GCF_947646745.1). Classification (NCBI taxonomy): domain Bacteria; kingdom Pseudomonadati; phylum Pseudomonadota; class Alphaproteobacteria; order Hyphomicrobiales; family Beijerinckiaceae; genus Methylovirgula; species uncultured Methylovirgula sp. The sequence goes on from NZ_CANSHK010000025.1 coordinate 47,240, forward strand.
GATCGGCGATGAGCTGACGCTGGTCGATCCGCTCGCCGGCCTTCACCGTGAAGGTCATCGCCGTATAGGTCTCGACCGAGCCGATACCATAGATGCAGGAAACGGAGGCGACGATGATGACATCGTCGCGTTCGAGCAAGGCGCGGGTCGCCGCATGGCGCATGCGGTCGATCTGCTCGTTGATCGAGCTCTCCTTCTCGATATAGGTGTCGGAGCGCGGCACATAGGCTTCCGGCTGGTAATAGTCGTAATAGGAGACGAAATATTCGACCGCGTTCTCGGGAAAGAAACTCTTGAACTCGCCATAGAGCTGCGCTGCGAGCGTCTTGTTCGGCGCCAGGATCAGCGCCGGGCGCTGCGTGCGGGCGATCACCTGCGCCATGGTGAAGGTCTTGCCCGAGCCGGTCACGCCGAGCAGGACCTGGTCGCGCTCGTTGGCATTGACGCCGGCGACCAGTTCGTCGATCGCCGTCGGCTGGTCGCCGCGCGGCTCATAGTCCGAGGCAATCTTGAAGCGTACGCCGCCTTCGGATTTCTCCGGCCGCGACGGACGGTGCGGCATCCACGGCGCCTTGTTGCGCAGATTGGGGTCGCCGTGTTCGAGCAGGTCTTTGAGCGAGGCGGCGGTGGCCGCGACGCCGCTGACGGCGAGCGCGCTGTCATAATGCGCCGGCGCCTCGGCAAAGCCGATCGGCGGTCCGCCCGCCAGGGCCGGATTGAGCAGCGAAGCGAGGTGCTCGCCGAGCGGTTTTAGCTCCGGCTTGCCGGCCTTCGAACGGGCGGATTGTCTGGGCGTTTTGGGCATGGACGCAATATGGGTCCGCTGCGCCGCAGATGGAAGCGCAGATCAGCCAATGGCCCAGCGCTTCAGCTGCGTTCGGTCGCAGCGAACAGCCGGTAGAAGAAACCGGCGCCAAGGCCGGACAGGGCCTCCGTCGCGACTGACACGGGCGTCGTCTCGGCGCCAAACAGCGCGGCGATTAGTGCGTAAGCCAGACAGGCCGCCGCGCCGCCGAGGCTGTACGCCACAAGGCTCGTGTGGCCGAGGCGGGCGAGAATCTTGTGGGCGAACAGAAGCGCGAGCGCGCTGGCGCGGGCGCCGCTCCACAGGCCCGCAAGGGCCGCCAGCAAGGTCAGCGGCACGGTCGCCTCGCCGAGCGAGATCTGGCCCAAAACCGACGGCCCGAGCGGCAGTTTGTCGAGGCCGCCGAGACCACCAAGGCTGCCGAGGCTCAAAAAACGCGTCGCTCGCGCCGCGGCGTTGACGAGGCCGACGATCAACCCGGCGAGCACGGCGGCACGGAACGACCAGCCGACGCTCTTGACCTGGAATGAGCCGGCAAGGGCGCTTTCGCGCAGGTTGCCCGGCTTGCCGAGCACCGCGGCGACGACCTCGGACGGCA
>NZ_CANSHK010000026.1:0-47929 GCF_947646745.1 uncultured Methylovirgula sp.
GGTGAAGACGGCACGCTGATGCCAATAGGGATAGGTCAGCGGCCGCTCGCTTGCCGCATCGAGCGCCTTGATCTGCTCGGGCGTCAGCGACCAGCCGACCGCACCGAGGTTCTGCTTCAACTGCTCCTCGTTGCGGGCGCCGATGATGACGGTCGCGACGGTCGGACGCTGGAGCAGCCAATTCAAGGCGATCTGCGGGATGCTCTTGCCGGTCTCCTTGGCGACGGCGTCGAGCGCATCGACGACTTTAAAGAGGTATTCGTCCTCGACAGGCGGCCCCATCTCCGCCGTCTTGTGCAAACGGCTCGTCTGCGGCAGCGGCTGGCCGCGGCGGATCTTGCCGGTGAGCCGGCCCCAGCCGAGCGGGCTCCAGACCACCGCGCCGACGTTCTGGTCGAGGCCGAGCGGCATGAGCTCCCACTCATATTCGCGGCCGATCAGCGAATAATAGGCCTGATGCGCAACATGGCGCGGCAGGTTGTAGCGCTCGGCGATCGCCAGCGACTTCATCAAATGCCAGCCGGAGAAGTTCGAGCAGCCGATATAGCGGATCTTGCCGGCGCGGATGAAAACGTCGAGCGTCGATAGCACTTCTTCGATCGGCGTCACCGCGTCGAAGCCGTGCAATTGGAAAAGATCGATATGGTCCGTCTGCAGGCGTTTTAGCGAGCCTTCGATCGCCTGGCTAAGATGGAAGCGGGAGGAGCCGACATCGTTGGGCCCTTGGCCGGACCGGAACGTCGCTTTGGTGGAGATCAGCACCTGATTGCGGCGCCCCTTGATCGCTGCGCCGAGAACTTCTTCCGCCGCACCGGCGGAATAAATATCGGCGCTGTCGAAGAGATTGAGGCCCGCATCGAGGCAGATGTCGATGAGGCGCGTCGCCTCCTTGACGTCGCTCGAACCCCAGGCGGCGAAGAGTTCGCCCTTGCCGCCGAAGGTGCCTGTGCCGAAGCTCAAGACCGGGACCTTGAACCCCGAATGGCCTAGCTGCCGATATTCCATCATCCCCCCATATGCCTGGATAGAGTCACGCATATGTGGCTTCGCCATTGCCGAAAGACCAGTTCTCCTTCTTCACTTCGACGAGAACGATGAAGACGTCTTCCCGCCGCAGACCAAGCCGCTCGTGAAGCCCGTCAGCGATCGCCTGGTAGAATGCACGCTTCTGGTCGAGGGTCCGGCCTTCGTTGAGAACGACCTGGATGAAGACACAATCGTCGGTGCGACGGATACCGACATAATCCGGGCTGAAAACAAGATCGCCGGGCTCATGTTCGGTGAGGATCTGGAAATGGTCGCTCTCCGGCACATTGATCGTCGAGCGCATGGCTTCGTAGATGACTTCGCCGGCCTTGCGGCGATATTCGGCCGGCTTGCCACGCAACAGATCGACTCGAACGAGAGGCATCGAAGTCTCCTCCTAAGTCTGAACCCGAATTTGACCTTAAGCGTCAGCTTCGCGCGCGCGGCGCGTCTCGTAGACTCTCAGATGCATATCGGCGATTTGCAGGATCGGCGTCGGTAGGTCGCCGCCCCGGCGCAACAGGTCGCCGATGATATGATGCGCCTCGGTGCGCTGTCCGCGCTCGATGTCGCGCAACATCGAGGGCTTGAAGGTCGAGCCCGCCTCGGTCAGCATGTTTTCGCCGAACCGCATGCTTTCGGCTTGCTGCGGGAAATCATGGCGCGCCGCGATCGCCGCACATTCCTTGAGAAGTGCGGTCGCATAGGAAGCAGCGCCGGCGGCGACGAGATCGCCGACCGCCGCGCGCATCAGGCTGCCGAGGCTCGCCGCGGCGGCGATGAACACCCATTTGTTCCACATCTCGGCAAGGATCTTGTCGCTCGGATGCGCATCGAATCCGGCGGCGGAGAGCGTGCTGTCGAGCGCTTCGATGCGCGCCGTGCGGGCGCCGTCCTGCTCGCCGAAACTGATCGAGTGGAAGGTGCTGAGGTGGTGAATCCGCCCCGCTTCGTCGAGCGTCGCCGAAATCTTGCTGAGCCCGCCGAGCACATGCTCGGCCCCGAAATGCGACGCCAGGATGTCAAGATGCAACATGCCGTTGAGGAGCGGCAGGATCATGGTCTGCGGGCCGACGGCCGGAGCGAAGGATCTGATCGCATCGGTGAGATCGAAAGCTTTGCAGCTCAAAAGCACGGCATCATAATGTTGCGCGAGTTTGTCGGCCGTCACGATCGGCGGATCGGCGATCTGCAAATTGCCTTTGAGGCTGATGATCTCGAGGCCGTTTTGGGCCAGCAGGGCCGCCCGGTGCGGCCGGACCAGAAAAGTCACGTCTCTGTCCGCCGCGAGAAGCCGGCCACCGAAATAGCCGCCCAGCGCACCCGCCCCCACCACAAGTATCCGCATCAATTCCCCTCCGCGGCCATTTCCGTTTGCCGGTTTTTCCTTAAGCGGTTTTGCACGGCTGTGCTAACCGGCCGCGATCACACTCCGTTGACATACGAGCATATGCTCTTATGTCACAGGCAGGGACGCGAAGACGTGTTTGGGTTTTTCGCATCGGTGCTCTGCCCGCGAAAAGATTGCATGATATGCGCTCGCGCTGATGCTTTGCAGAGCCGATGAACAGCCGCTGAGGATATGCGATGCCTTTCGACCAGGCCGCGTCGGCCTGCAACTGCCTTGCGACGCGGCAGGCGGCCCGCCGCATCACCCAATTCTACGACCGCTTTCTGGCGCCGGCGTCGCTGCGAACGACACAATATTCAATCCTTGCCTGGCTCAGTCATGCCGGGCCGAGCACCATCCATGCCTTGGCACAAGCCATGGTGATGGACCGCACGACGCTTGGCCGCAACATCTTGCCGCTTGAGCGCGAAGGCTTGATCGCGATCGCCCGAAACGCCAAGGATCGCCGCAGCAAGGAGATCAGCCTGACCGCGACGGGGCGCGAAAGGATGAAGCGTGCGCACGACGGCTGGCGCGAAGCCCAACGTCAGTTCGAAAAGGCCTTTGGCGCCAAGCGTGCCAGCGAGCTGCGTGCCATCTTGCGCGATGTCGCGGCCGCCGATCTCGGCGAGGCTTAAGCTGATGGCCGGCCGCAACGACCCGGGCTATAAGCGCCCATGAGCAAAAAGCCCTCCCTCGGCCGCAAGGCCGCCCTGCCCGCCTCGCCCGCCGACGCAAAGCTCGACCGCGTCCCCAATCCGCATCCCGATGCGGATTACGTCGCCCGCTTCACCGCACCGGAATTCACCTCGCTATGCCCGGTGACCGGGCAGCCGGATTTCGCCCATCTCGTCATCGACTATGTGCCGGACCGCTGGCTGGTCGAATCGAAATCGCTGAAGCTCTATCTCGGCGCGTTTCGCAATCACGGCGCCTTCCACGAGGATTGCACCGTACGGATCGGCAAGGATCTTATCGGCCTGCTCAAGCCGCGCTGGCTGCGCATCGGCGGCTATTTCTATCCGCGCGGCGGCATGCCGATCGATGTGTTCTGGCAGAGCGGCAAGCTACCGGTGGGCGTCTGGGTACCGGACCAGGGCGTCGCGCCCTATCGCGGGCGCGGCTAAAGCCTCAACGGCCGGAAAAGGGCGGATCCCATTCGCTGTCGATCAACGCTTTGAGCGTATTGCGATTTCCCAGATATTCGCCGGGCGCGAAATAGAAATAGCCGGGCGCGTAAACACCAGGCCCATAATAATTAGGCCCGTAATAGGGCGGATAGGCTGGCGGCGGTCCATAGCCGGGCGCGCCTGGGTAATAGCTGACGCCACCGCCCGCATAGTAATAATGATGATGGTAATAATGATGCACCACATGGACGTGGTGGTGGTGGACGTAATGGGTTGCGGCCTGCACCGGCGCCCCGGCGAAAGCCAGCGCCGAAGTGATCAGCGCGGTAGTTAAGATTTTCATTAGAATGACCTTTCTCCGCACGGCTCAAACCGCGACCTCGACCGGCAATCTACCATGTAGGCATCGAAAACAGCAAAACCAGCCGACAGGCCCCGGGCGCACCCTCGGGCCGATCATATTTTTCGGCGCCGCGTGTCACGTTTGCGTTCTCAGTTCGTCAAGTCTTTGCGAACGCAAATAGGAGACGATGATGAAGGAAAGACTTAACGCTTTCGCCGCCGCCCCGACGCTGATGCAGGCCTGGCTTGAGTACAGCCAATCGACCTTGAAAGCCGGCCTGGAGCCGAGCCTGATGGAGCTCGTCAAAATTCGGGCTTCGCAGATCAATGGCTGCGCCTTTTGTCTCAACATGCATGCCGCGGCGGCGCGCAAGGCGGGCGAGACGGAGGAGCGGCTTTACCTGCTCGCCGCCTGGCGCGAGTCGCCGCTCTATACCGCCCGCGAACGCGCCGCGCTCGCCTGGACCGAAGCGTTGACGCAGCTTGCCGAGACGCACGCGCCGGACGAGACCTATGTGGCGCTGCAGGCGCAATTCTCGGAACCCGAACAGGTGGCGCTTACCCTGCTCATCGTGGCGATTAACGGCTGGAACCGGATTCAGGTCGGCTTTCGCGCCGTCCCCGCGGTCGAAGCGCGGCGCGCGGCGTGAGCGACGCTGGCAGCGAGGACGCAGCGGCGCGTTTCGCGCCGCTGCGGCCGAAGTTGATCCGCATTGCCTATCGGATGCTTGGCTCCGTCGCCGAAGCGGAGGATGCCGTGCAAGAGGCGTTTTTGCGCTGGCTTGCCACCGACCGCAGCGCCGTGCGCGAGCCGGAAGCCTATCTGCGCCGCGTCGTGACCCGGCTCTGCCTCGATCAGTTGAAATCGGCGCGGCATCGGCGCGAGACTTATATCGGGCCTTGGCTGCCGGACCCGATCGTCGCGACGGACGACGACGAAATCGATGATGTCACTCTGCCGCTGATGTTGACCCTCGAGCGCCTCTCGCCGCTCGAGCGCGCCGCCTTCCTTCTCCACGACGTGTTCGGCCTCGGCTTCGACGAGATCGCAGCGACGATCGGCCGTGCGCCCGAGGCTTGCCGCCAGCTTGCAAGCCGCGCCCGCACGCACGTGCGCGCGGCGCGACCGCGCTTTCCGGTCGATAAGGAACACGGGCTCGAGATTGCCGCGGCCTTTTTCGCCGCTTCGCGCAGCGGCGACATGCGGCAATTGCAAACGCTCCTGGCAAAAGATGTGACCATCTATTCCGATGGCGGCGGCAAGGTGCCGGCGGCGCTGCGGCCGGTCACCGGTCTCGATGATGTCATGCGTCTGCAAACGGCGCTGGCGCAAAGGTTCGCCGCGCATATGTCGCGCCTCGTGCGCTACGGCTTCATCAACGGCCTGCCGGGATTCGTCACGGTCGAGCAGGACGATGTTTTGCAGACGACCGCGCTCGACATTGCCGACGGCAAGGTCGTGGCGGTCTATGTCACGCGCAATCCGGACAAATTGCGGCATCTGCATTGAGACGCGCTAAACGAGCCGGCTTTGCTCGATCGCGGCGGCGACAAAACTCGCAAAGAGCGGATGCGGCTCGAAGGGCCGCGATTTCAATTCTGGGTGATATTGCACGCCGATGAACCAGGGATGGTTGGCAAGCTCAATCGTTTCCGGCAGCAAGCCGTCCGGCGACAATCCGGCGAAGATCATGCCCTTGTCTTCGAGCTGCTCGCGATAGGTCATATTGACCTCGTAGCGATGCCGGTGGCGCTCGGAAATTTCGGTCGCCTCGTAGATGCCGGCGATCTTCGAGCCGGGCTTGAGATAGGCGGAATAGGCGCCGAGCCGCATCGTGCCGCCGAGGTCGCCTTCGGCCGCGCGCATTTGCAATTCATTGCCGCGCATCCATTCGGTCATCAGGCCGACGACGGGATCTTTGGTCGGGCCGAACTCGGTCGAATTGGCATCGGCGATCCCGGCGAGCGCGCGCGCCGCCTCGATCACCGCCATCTGCATGCCGAAGCAGATGCCGAAATAGGGCACCTTGCGTTCGCGGGCGAAGCGGGCCGCGAGAATTTTGCCCTCGGCGCCGCGTTGGCCGAAGCCGCCCGGCACCAGAATGCCGTCGACATGTTCGAGCCGCGGCGCGGGGTCCGAACCTTCAAAGACCTCGGATTCGATCCAGTCGAGCTGCACTTTGACGCGATTGGCCATGCCGCCATGGGCGAGCGCCTCGATCAGCGACTTATAGGCATCCTTCATGCCCGTATATTTGCCGACGATGGCGATCGTCACTTCGCCTTCGGGATTGTGAATGCGTTCGGTCACCGCATTCCAGCGGCTCATGTCCGGCTTCGGCGCCGGCTCGATGCCGAAGGCGGCAAGCACCTCTCGGTCGAGGCCCGCCGCATGATAAGCACGCGGCACGTCATAGACGGACTCGACATCGCGCGCCTCGATCACCGCGCTTTCGCGGACATTGCAGAAGAGGCCGATCTTGCGCCGCTCCTCGCGCGGGATTTCGCGGTCCGTACGGCAAAGGATGATCTGCGGCTGGATGCCGATCGAGCGCAGCTCCTTGACCGAATGCTGCGTCGGCTTGGTCTTCAATTCGCCGGCGCTCGGAATGTAGGGCATCAGCGTCAGATGGATATAGATCGCGTGGCCGCGCGGCAGGTCGTTGCCGAGTTGGCGGATCGCTTCGAGAAACGGCAGGCTTTCGATATCGCCGACGGTGCCGCCGATCTCGACCAGCACGAAATCGGCGCCCTCATTGCCGCGCAGGATGAAATCCTTGATCTCGTTGGTCACGTGCGGAATCACCTGAACGGTGGCGCCGAGATAGTCGCCGCGCCGCTCCTTGGTGATGATCTCCTGATAGATGCGGCCCGTGGTGATATTGTCGTCGCGCACCGCGGCGCGGCCGGTGAAGCGCTCATAGTGGCCGAGATCGAGATCGGTCTCGGCGCCGTCGTCGGTGACGAAGACTTCGCCGTGCTGATAGGGGGACATCGTCCCCGGATCGATGTTGAGATAAGGATCGAGCTTCCTGAGCCGGACCGTATAGCCGCGAGCCTGAAGCAAAGCCCCGAGAGCCGCCGACGCAAGCCCTTTACCGAGGGAAGAGACCACGCCGCCGGTGATGAAAATGTACCGCGCCATGGGCCTCGGTGAATATCCTGTTTTATTGCGTTTGGGGAGCTTTTTTATCGGCCGTCCACATTAAGCCGTATCTACTCGCGGCCGAACAGGCTTTCGGCCGCCGCACCGACCGTCTCGTCGGGATGAGCCGCGCAAAACGATTTCAATTTGGCGGCGCTTGTCTTGAGGCCGTCAAAATCGATCACCGGTTGCGCGTCTTCGTCTTGATAATAGCCCGCGAGCCAAGCGAGGGTGGTCGCCACCACAACCGGGCTCGCGGTCAGAAAATCCCGGCATGTCGCGGTGTTGAGATTGACCGACGCAGCGCCGGCCGGCGACGCGGCGGCCGCGAGTACGATCAGGGCGAGTACCGCCCGCCCGATCATTGCGAACGCGGCGGCTCCGGCTGCGCGGGCGGTCCGGGCGCATGCGGCTGCATGGCGCGTTGCTGCTGCTCTTTCTGGAGCTGCTGCAGAACCGTCCCTTGCGCGGCCGGGGCGCCAGGGGCGCTCGCCGGCGCCACGGCGCCTTCGAAGATCGATTTGTTCGAGCGCTCGGCATTGGCAAGCAGCGTGAGGCCAAGGCTCGTCGCGAAAAACAGGGCCGCCAGGATGGATGTGGCCCGCGTCAGCACATTGGCCTGGCCACGCCCGGTCATAAAGCCGCCACCCCCGCCGATGCCGAGCGCGCCGCCCTCCGAACGCTGCAAAAGAACGGTCGCGATCAGCGCGAGGACGACCATGATGTGGATGACGATCAGAACGGTTTGCATCGGTGCGGAAAGCCTATCGGCGCGGCGAAAATTTCGGGTTGCCCGCTCTTATACCGGGTCCCGTCGTCTGGCTAGCGCAATTTCCATCACAGAAACTGCGCTGGAAGCATAAACATTTTGGAATCAATTAGTTGGCTCACGATAAGCGGCGGCGATCGCGAGGAATTCGGCCGCTTTCAAGCTGGCGCCGCCGACGAGCGCTCCATCAACGGCCGGCAGATGCAGCAGTTCGGTCGCATTGGCGGGCTTGACCGAGCCGCCATAAAGGATGCGCACCGCATCGCCAGGCAGGCGCGCTGCCAGCCGCTGGCGCAGAAACAGATGCATCTCGGCGACATCCCCCGGCGTCGGCGTGACTCCCGTGCCGATCGCCCAGACCGGCTCATAGGCAATGACGAGCTCCCCGAGGCGGGCCACCTGCGGCAGCGATTTCTCAAGTTGCGCGGCCACCCGCGTCAAAGCCTGGCCCGCGCTGCGCTCCGCCTCGGTCTCGCCGACGCAGAGGATCACGTTCAATCCGGCGTCGAGCGCCGCCGCCGCCTTGGCCGAGACGATCGCGTCCGTTTCGCCATGTTCGAGGCGGCGCTCGGAATGGCCGACGATGACATAGGTCGCGCCGGCGTCGCGCAGCATTGGCGCGGATAGGTCCCCGGTATGGGCGCCGCAGCGCTCGGAATGGCAATCCTGCGCGCCGATGGCGATCGCCGAGCCGGAACAAAGCGCCGCCGCCGCGGCGATCAATGTCGCCGGCGGGCAGACGACGACGTCCGCAACCCCCGCGCCACCCGCGGCAACGGCGTCGCGAATCGCCGCGACCTCGCCGAGATCGGCGCTGAGCCCGTTCATCTTCCAATTCCCGGCGACCAGCGGCCGCGATCTGCCCGACATTCTTTGCCCCGCGTTTCGTTAGGCCCTAGCACTCCCCGCCGGAACGGCAAAATCTGTTGATCCGGCAGGGGCCGGAACCGCTCTTTGCGCGCATTGCCAGCCCGCGAGCGCCTCCCTATAGTCCGGCGCCCAATCGACCCCCGGTTGGCCGGAGATTCAAAAATATGCTCGATGCTTTGCGCGCCTCCACCCAGACATGGATCGGCCGCACGATCATGACCATTGTGATGGGTTTCTTGATCATCGCCTTTGGCTTCTGGGGGATTGCCGACATTTTCCGCGGCTTCGGTGCGAACACTTTGGCGCGCGTCGGTTCGGTCGAGATCACGCCTGATCAATTCCGCAACGCCTACCAGACGCAATTGTTGCAGATGCAAGAGCAGGAGCGTCGGGCGATCAGCAGCGAGGAGGCGCACGAACGCGGCCTCGATCGGCAGGTTCTCAGCCGGCTTCTCAGCGACACGGCGCTCGACCAGGAAGCGCATCGCCTGGGTCTTGCGTTGCCGGACAGCGTCATCGCCCGCCAGATCATGCAGGACGATTCTTTTAAGGGGCCCGACGGCCGGTTCAACCGGCAGATGTTTGAATCGCGCCTTGAAGACAATGGCCTGACCGAGCAGGGCTATATCCGGGCGACCCGCGCGGCAGCCCTGCGCCAGGACATTGTCTCGGCCTTGACCGACGGCCTCGCGGCCCCGCGAGCGATGCTCGAGATCATCAATCGTTATTATAACGAGACGCGCGCCATCGATTACATCGTCCTGCCGAAATCAGCCGCGGGCGCCGTGCCGGCGCCGACCGAAGCCCAGCTCAAGAGTTACTTCGAATCGCACCGCGAGCTTTACCGGCAGCCCGAATACCGCAAGGTTAGCCTGCTCGTTTTGACTCCGACGACCCTGGCCGACGCCGAGAATGCCGCGCATCCGATCACCGAGGCCGAGATCGAGAAACACTACAACGAAGTCAAAGCGGCGCATTATACCCAGGCCGAACAGCGGCAGATCCAGCAGATCGTCCTCCCCGACGAAAAATCGGCGCAAGCCGCGGCGGCCAAACTCAGCGGTGGCGAAACCTTCGACGCCCTCATCGCCGAACGCAAGCTCACACCCAAGGATACAGACCTCGGGACTGTCACCGAGACGAGCCTCGTCGATAAGGCTGTCGCCGCCGCCGTCTTTGCGGTGCCGGCGGCCGGCGGCGTAACCAAGCCCATCAAGACCGACTTCGGCTGGGCGATCCTGCGCGTGCAGAAGATCATTCCCAAGATCGTCATCCCGCTGATTGCGGTGAAGGATTCGATCGCGCAGGAACTCGCGCTGGCGCGCGCGCGCAAGGACCTCGGCAAGATTCACGACGCGATCGAGGATCAGCGCGCGTCCGGGAAATCCGTTGCCGATTCGGCCAAGGCCGTCGGCCTCGCGGCACGCACCGTTCCGGCACTTGACGCTGAAGGCCGCGACAAGGGCGGCCGTACGGTGGCCGACCTCGGCGATCCGAAGGCGCTGTTGAAAGCCGTCTTCGCCTCCGACATCGGCGTCGACAACGACCCGATCACTATGAAGGACGGCGGCGCGATCTGGTTTGACGTTCTCAACATCGATCCGGCGCGCAACCAGAGCTTCGACGAAGTCAAGGCACGCGTCACGCAGGACTGGACGGCCGACGAGACCGATCGCCGGCTTGTCGACAAGGCCGTCGACCTCGTCAAGAAGCTCGATTCAGGGACGCCGCTGACCGCAATCGCGGCCGCACAGGGCAATTTGCCGGTCAAAAACATCGACAAGATCAAACGTTCGGACCCGCAGGGCTTGTCGAGCAGCCTGCTCGACGAGGTCTTCAACCGTGCCGTCGGCAAGGCCGGCTCCGCCGAAGCGCAGGGCGGCGGACGGATCGTCTTCAGGGTCGCGAGTGCCAGCGTACCGCCGCTGAACGTCAAGCGATTCGATTTCCGCAACGTCGTCGATCAGATGAAGACGGCGCTTAACGATGACATGACGGCGCAATTCGTGACCGAGCTCGAAACCAGGCTCGGCACGCGGATCAATCCGCAAGCCTGGCAGGCCGTGTCCGGCGCCGCACCCGATCAGCAATAGCCCATGATCACGCCAGCTTACGACGTCTTTGCCGCGACTTACGCGACGGGCGCGCCGGCGCTGCTTACGACGCGGCTCGTCGGCGATCTCGAGACCCTGGTCTCGGCCTTTCTCAAATTGTCGGCCTCCCGAAAGGGCCGTCTGTTTCTGCTTGAATCGGTCGAGGGCGGCGGCACGCGCGACCGCTATTCGATGATCGGCCTCGATCCGGACATCATCTGGCGTTGCACCGGCGAGCGTTCCGAAATCAATCGTGAGGCGCTATGCGACCTCACCGCCTTTGTGCCTTGCAAGGCGGCGCCGCTCGACGCGCTGCGCGCGCTCATCGCTGAATCGCGAATCGATGCGACGGAGGGCCTGCCGCCAATGGCTGCCGGCGTCTTCGGCTATCTCGGTTACGATATGGTGCGGCAGATGGAGCGGCTGGCGCCGGCGAAACCCGATCCGATCGGAGTACCCGACGCGATCATGTTGCGGCCGACGGTGATGGTCGTCTTCGACAGCGTCACGGACGAGATTTCTATCGTGACGCCGGTGCGGCCGGCGGCCGGCCTCTCGGCCAAGGTCGCCTACGAAAAGGGCGTCGAGCGGATCGAAGCGATCGTTGCGACACTGGAGGCGCCGCTGCCGCATGCCGACTTTGGAAGCGACGCGGCGGCGGCGACGCCAGTCTCGAATACGTCCGAGGCGCGTTTTCACGCCATGGTCGAAAAGGCCAAGGACTATGTCCGCGCCGGGGATGTTTTTCAGGTCGTGCTGTCGCAACGCTTCACGGCGCCCTTTACCCTGCCCGCTTTCGCGCTCTACCGTGCGCTCCGGCGCGTCAACCCGGCGCCGTTCCTTTGCTATCTCGACTTCGGCGATTTTCAGATCGTCTGTTCGAGTCCCGAGATTCTCGTCCGGGTCCGCGACGGCAAAGTCACGATCCGGCCGATCGCGGGCACGCGCTGGCGCGGCAAGACCGTGGCGGAGGATTTGCGTCTCGCCGAGGATCTTCTGGCCGACGAGAAAGAACGCGCAGAACATCTGATGCTGCTCGATCTCGGCCGCAATGACGTCGGCCGTGTCGCCAGAATTGGCAGCGTCGAGGTGACCGAGCGGTTCGCCATCGAGCGCTACAGCCATGTGATGCACATCGTCTCGAATGTCGAAGGCAGGCTCGATCCGTCCCACGACGTCATCGATGCGCTGTCCGCCGGCTTCCCGGCCGGCACTGTCTCCGGTGCGCCGAAGGTGCGGGCGATGGAAATCATCGACGAGCTGGAAACCGACAAACGCGGCATCTATGCCGGCTGCATCGGCTATTTCGGCGCGCATGGCGATATGGACACCTGCATCATTCTGCGCACATCGGTGGTGAAGGACGGCAAGATGCATGTGCAGGCCGGCGCCGGCATCGTCTATGATTCCGATCCCGCCTACGAACGGCGCGAGACCGTCAATAAGGCGCAAGCGCTGTTTCGCGCGGCGGAAGAGGCAGTGCGCTTCGCAGCGCGGGCGAAGCGGGGGCAATAGGTTCCGCTTGCCGGAACTTGCGCGGAAAATTTCCGCTGCATGTTTGATCTTGCGCAATTCCGCGCGCCGCGCTCGCAACCATCGTTCCGCATCCGATATCAGGTCCGAGCCCCGCAAGAGAATCAGGCAGGAGAGGATCAGCATGTCGCAGCTCGAAACCATCACCATTCCCGGCACGGGCCTTAAGCCGACGCGCGTGGCGCTCGGCACCTGGGCGATTGGCGGCTGGATGTGGGGCGGCAGCGATGACGCTGAGTCGATCCGCACCATTCAGAGCGCGATCGACCGCGGCATCAATATCGTCGACACCGCACCCGTCTATGGCTTCGGCCATTCGGAAGAGATCGTCGGCCGTGCGCTGGCTGAAGGCGGCCGCCGCCAGAAGACGATTATCGCCACCAAGGTCGCGCTCGACTGGAAGGACGGCAAGGTTTTTCGCAATGCCAGCAAGGCGCGCATCGAAAAAGAGGTCGAGGATTCGCTGCGCCGTCTGCAGACCGACGTGATCGACATCTATCAGGTGCATTGGCCGGACCCGACGACACCGGTCGCCGAGACCGCCGAGACGCTCGGCAAGCTCTTCGAAGCCGGCAAAATCCGCGCCATCGGCGTCAGCAATTTCAATGTCGCGCAGATGGAAGCTTTTCGCGCCGTCGCGCCGCTGCACACGATCCAGCCGCCCCACAATCTCTTCGAGCGCGGCGCGGAGACGGATGTTCTGCCCTATGCGGCCAAGCACGGCATGGCGACACTGGCCTATGGCCCGCTCTGCCGCGGACTCCTGACCGGCAAGATCACCACGAGCTCGACCTTTACCGGCGACGATCTGCGCCGCAACGATCCCAAGTTCAAGCCGCCGCGTTTCCAGCAATATCTCGCCGCGGTCGCGGCGCTCGCGGCCTTCGCCGAGAAGAACTACGGCAAGAGCGTGCTCGATCTGGCTGTGCGCTGGGTGCTCGACCGTCAGCCCTTGAGCATTGCGCTTTGGGGCGCACGCCGGCCGAGCCAGCTCGATCCCGTATCGGAGATTTCCGGCTGGACGCTCGATCAAGCGGCGCTGGCCGCGATCGACAAGATCCTCGCCGAAAACATCAAGGATCCGGTCGGGCCGGAATTCATGGCCCCGCCGGCGCGCCAGGCGGCTTGACCTCCTGGCGCGCGCGGCTCAAAAGGCTGCTATGCCCAGCGTTACCCTGATCGACAATTACGACAGCTTCACCTTCAATCTGGTGCATTACCTCGGCGAACTCGGCGCCGAGGTAAAAGTGCATCGCAATGACACGGTCAGCGTCGCCGAGGTGATCGCGGCCAAGCCCGATGCGATCGTGCTCTCCCCTGGCCCCTGCACGCCGCACGAAGCGGGCATCTGTCTCGATCTCGTCAAGGCCGCCAGCGCCGATATCCCGATCTTCGGCGTCTGCCTCGGTCATCAGGCGATCGGCGAAGTCTTCGGTGGCAACGTCGTGCGTGCGCCGGTGCCCGTCCACGGCAAGATGTCGGAGATCAGCCACAAAGCCGAAACGATTTTCCGCGGCATCAACGGGCCGTTCCGGGCGACGCGCTATCATTCGCTCGTCGTCAAGCGGGAGACCCTCCCCGACGTGCTGAAGATCACCGCCGAGACGGATGGCCTCGTCATGGCGCTTTCGCACAGGAGCCGGCCGGTGCATGGCGTGCAGTTCCACCCCGAAAGCATCGAATCCGAGCACGGCCACCGCATTCTGGCGAATTTCCTCGAACTCGCACAGGAATGGAACAAAGCCCGCAAGGCCGTCTGACCAGCTTGAAATTCTAAACTCAGCGCCGCGCCGCTTTCACAATCCTGACATGGCGCGCGCATTATCTGGCGCCGATCGGCCTGTCCGGGTGCTCGCATCCGCGCGGAAGCTCACGTCACCGACTCGTGGATGGCAGCACGCTCTAACGGCAGTCGTCCGCCGGCTGCGCGGCCGCTTTTCGAGCCTGATAGCGCCGATCGCGTTCTGCCGACCGCCGCGCCATCGCGGCCTTCACTCGACTGGACCATCGCGACCGGCCGGCTGCCGAGATCGCAGGAAACGCGAGCGAGGCGTCGCCTAAAGCCTTGCGCTTGCGCGCAGAGCAGAGCAATGAGACGCCATGGACGCCTTCAAGCCTCTGATCGCGAAAATTGCAGCCGGCGCGAGCCTCAGCCGCGGCGAGGCGGAGCATGCTTTCAATCTGCTGCTCGGCGGCACGGTGACGCCGGCACAGACCGGCGCCTTCCTAATGGGCCTGCGCGTGCGCGGCGAAACCGTCGAAGAAATCACCGGCGCGGTTGCCGCCATGCGGGCGAAAATGCTGCCGGTTACGGCGCCGGCCGATGCCATCGACATCGTCGGCACGGGCGGCGACGGCCATGGCACCTATAATGTCTCGACCCTCACGGCTCTGATCGTCGCGGCGTGCGGCGTGCCGGTCGCCAAGCACGGCAATCGCGCCGCCTCGTCGAAATCCGGGTCGAGCGACGTCCTGACCGCGCTCGGCGTCAAGATCGGCCTGTCGCCGGAAGAAGTCGCCCATTGCCTCGACGAAGCCGGCATCGGCTTCATGACCGCGCCAGTGCATCATTCCGCCATGCGCAACGTTGCGCAAATTCGCAGCGAGCTCGGCACCCGCACTCTGTTCAACCTGCTCGGCCCGCTTGCCAATCCGGCACGGGTGAAGCGCCAGTTGCTGGGCGTCTTCGCCAAAGAATGGCTGGAGCCCTTGGCGGAGGTTCTGCGCAACCTCGGCGCCGAACGCGTCTGGCTGGTGCACGGCGCCGACGGCCTCGACGAAGCGACGACGACCGGCCCGACCTATGTGACGGCGTTGGAAAACGGCGCGATCCGCTCCTTCGTCATCAATCCGGAAGATGCCGGATTGAAGCCGGCGAGCCTCGCCGATCTTAAAGGCGGCGATGCCGCGCATAATGCCGCGGCGCTGAACAGCGTCCTGCACGGAGCGCGCAATGCCTATCGCGATATTGCAGTCCTCAATGCCGCAGCCGCGCTCGTCGTCGCCGAAAAAGCCGCCGATCTGCGTGACGGCGCGGCGCAGGCGGCGGCCGCGCTCGATGCCGGCCGCGCCGCGGACGTGCTCGCGCGCCTGATCAAGGCCTCGCACGCCAGCGCCAAAGGGATTTGACATCAAGCAAGGCTTGCTATTTTGCCTTGACGCCGCTTCGTGGCAGAGTGCCCACGGGGGCGGTTGAGGGTGCCCATGGCCGACATTCTGAAGCAGATCGAAGCCTATAAACGCAAGGAAATCGCGGAAGCCAAATTGCGCATGCCGCTGTCGACGCTAGAACGCCGGATCGAAAATCACGATCCGCCGCGCGGCTTCGCCCATGCCATTGAAACCAAGCTCGCCGAAGGCCGTTTCGCCCTCATCGCCGAGGTCAAGAAAGCGAGCCCGTCGAAGGGCCTGATCCGCGCCGATTTCGATCCGCCATCGCTCGCCAAGGCCTATGAACAAGGCGGCGCAGCCTGCCTCTCCGTGCTCACCGATACGCCCTCCTTTCAGGGCGCGCTCGATTATCTCGAAACAGCCCGCAAAGCCGTCCGCCTGCCGGCGCTGCGCAAGGATTTCCTTTTCGATCCCTACCAGGTCTATGAGGCGCGCGCCTACGGCGCCGATTGCATTTTGATCATCATGGCCTGCGTGAGCGATGAAGAAGCCAAAAAGATCAACAAGACCGCGCATGATCTGCGGCTCGACGTTCTGGTCGAAGTGCATGATGAGGCCGAACTCGATCGCGCGCTCGAACTTGAGAGCCGGCTTGTCGGCATCAACAACCGCGATCTGCGCACCTTTGAGACCAAGCTCGAGACCTGCGAGCGGCTGGCGGGAAAGATTCCGACCGATCGGATCGTCGTCGCCGAGAGCGGAATCGCGACGCATGACGATTGTCTGCGCCTGCATAAATCCGGAATTGATTGTTTTCTCGTCGGCGAAAGCCTCATGCGGCAGGCCGATGTGACCGCTGCGACGCATCTTTTGCTCTGCGGCGACGACAGCGAACGTCACGCCGCGCTCGCGCACAAGGCACACGGCTGAATGGCCAAGCTCAGCCATCTTGCCGAAACCGGCCAGGCGCAGATGGTCGATGTTTCGGAGAAGCCCGCCACCGATCGCATCGCCCGTGCCGAAGGCTCGGTCGTGATGCGCCGCGAGACGCTCGATCTCGCGCTCGCCGGCAATGCAAAAAAAGGCGACGTCTTCGCCGCGGCGCGGATCGCCGGCCTAATGGCGGCGAAGAAGACGGCCGAGCTCATTCCGCTTTGCCATCCGCTGGCTCTGACCAAAGCGACCGTCGACATCCAGGCGGATCCAGCCCTGCCCGGCCTGCGCGTCGTGGCCGAGGCGAAGGTCAGCGGCCAGACCGGCGTGGAAATGGAGGCCTTGACCGCAGTCTCCGTCGCCTGCCTCACGATTTACGACATGTTGAAGGCGGTGGATCGCGCCATGCGGATCGAGGGCATCGCGCTCGTCGAAAAGTCCGGCGGCAAATCCGGCACCTTTCGACGTGGTGATGAGCGACATGAACGCCCTTGATCTCCTGTCTGTGGCCGAGGCGCGGGCCCGGGTTCTCGCCGGCAGCGAACCGCGCGGCAGCGAACGCGTGCCGCTCAGCGAGGCCCTCGCGCGCACGCTCGCTGCGCCGCTCGTTGCGCAGCGCACACAGCCGCCGTTCCCCGCCTCCGCGATGGACGGCTTCGCGCTGCGGGCCGCCGATCTCGCAACATTGCCTGCACAGCTCAAGGTGATCGGCGAGAGTGCCGCGGGCCACGGTTTTGCCGGCCTCATTCGGCGCGGCGAGGCGGTACGCATCTTCACCGGCGCGCCGGTGCCGCAGGGCGCCGATGCGGTTCTGATGCAGGAAGACGCGACGCTCGCGGGCGAAAGCCTGACGGCGATGCGCGCGGTCGTCGAAGGGCGGCACATCCGCAGCGTCGGCATCGATTTCACGGCGGGCGAGAGCCTTCTGCCCGCCGGCACGCGGCTCGGCCCCGTCGATATTGCGCTGGCGGCAGCGAGCGGCCATGCCGAAATCGCGGTGGTTCGCAAACCGCGCGTCGCGATTCTCGCCACGGGCGACGAATTGGTGCAGCCAGGCGAAGCCGTCGGCGCCGATCAGATCGTCGCATCGAATTCCTTCGCCATCGCCGCCTATGTGCGCCAAAGCGGCGGCGAACCGATCGATCTCGGCATTGCCAGCGACGATTTCGCGGCGCTCGAAAAGGCGGTACGCGCCGCCCGCAAGGCTGAAGCCGACGTCCTCGTGACGCTGGGCGGCGCCTCGGTCGGCAAGCATGATCTTGTCCGTTCGGCGCTGGCGAAAGAAGGCATGGAACTCGGCTTTTGGCGGATCGCCATGCGGCCGGGTAAGCCGCTGATTCACGGGCGTCTCGGCGACATGCTGATCCTCGGCCTGCCGGGCAACCCCGCCTCGTCGGTCGTTTGCGCCCTGCTCTTCCTCGTTCCTCTGCTGCGCGCCTTGAGCGGCGATCCGCATGCAGGCGATGATCCAACCGAACCGGCGGTGCTTGGTCGCGCGGTGCCGGCGAATGGACAGCGTGAAGATTATCTGCGCGCCGAGCTGAGCCGCAGCGGCGATGGGCTGCCCGTGGCGACGCCGCATGATCTGCAGGATTCCTCGCTGCTGCGCATCTTCGCGCAATCGCAATGCCTTTTGGTGCGTCCGCCGCATGCACCCGCGGCCGCGGCCGGCGATCTGTGCCGAATCATCAAACTGTCGCCGGCGCCGGGTTAACGTCCTCGCCCCACCGGCTGGATTGACAGGGTCAAGAGCCCGCCTAAGCTCGCCTCAAGGCTGGCCGACGAGTCGAGCTAAGACTGGGGAGAAATGATCATGGGCCACATCATCTGGATCATTGTCATCGGCTTTGTCGCGGGCATGCTGGCGCGCTGGTTCTCCCCGGCCCCGAACAATCCAAGCGGCTTCGTTCTTACGGTTCTGCTCGGCATCGCTGGTGCGTTTGTGGCGACGTTCATCGGCCAATCGATCGGCTGGTATCGTCTCGACCAGGGCGCCGGCCTGATCGGCGCGACAATCGGTGCCGTCGTCATCCTGCTGATCTGGCGGCTGATCGCTGGCAAGACGGGCGACGTCGGCCCGAGCGCCGAGGGGCCGCGCCGCTGGCTCTAAGATCAGGATCAAACAACAGCATCCCGAACGCAGAAACAGGAATCGATCGGCGCATCCGGCACCGAGACTTGTGGACTTTCCCTGCCTCGCAGGATAGGCGCGGACATTGCTTGCCGAATCTGCTGAAATAGGTATTCGGCAGATTGAGGAGAGCGATGCGGCAAAAGCTTGTGGCAATTCTCGCGGCACTGGCCCTGCAAAGCGCCACGGCGCAAGCCGCGGGCCTGCTTGATCGCTCGGCCAACCGCCTGCCCGATCTCGTCGAGCAGGACAACGGGGGCAACCTGCTGAAGCGCATCGAATTCGTCGAAAAGCACCGCAACGATTATCTCTACCGGCTGCCGCTCGAATGCTTTTCGTCCTGCACATTGCTGCTCGGCATCGCCGGCGCCTGCGTCAGTCAGGGTGCGGTGCTTTATTTCCACGGCGCGACGATCGACGGCAAGCTCGCGCCCGCCTATCTGAACAATTACGCGGAGAGCTATTATCCGGCCAATGTCCGGCGCTGGATCGCCGCGCATCATGCGCTGCAGAAGACAAGCTTCACGAAAATGACCTGGCAGCAAGCCACCGCCATCGGCGTCAAGCTCTGCCCGTAAATCAGAGGCTCGCGGCGCCGCCCTTATGGTCCCAGGCCGCCTTCTGGCGATGTTCTGCCGCAATCCGGCGCACCGTGCCCGTCGTCGAGCGATAAATTAAAGTCTCGGTGCGGATCGCATCCTTGTCGAAGGCGACCCCGGATACGAGAGCGCCGTCCGTCACGCCGGTGAGCGAGACGATCACATCGCCGGCGGCGAGCTCATCGAGTTGATATTTGCGGCGCGGATCGCTGACGCCCATGCGGGCGGCGCGCTCGACCTTTTCTTCCGTGTCGAGAATCAGCCTGCCCTGCATCTGGCCGCCGACGCAGCGCAAGGCGCCCGCGGCGAGCACGCCCTCGGGCGCGCCGCCGATGCCGAGATAAAGGTCAATGCCGGTGTCTTCGGGCCGCGTGGTGAAGATCACGCCGGCGACGTCTCCATCGGGGATCAGCCGTACGGGACAGCCGATGGCCCGGCAAGCCTCGAGAATGGCCTTATGCCGCGGCCGGTCGAGCAAGAGCACGGAAATTTCTTTCGGCGCGACGCCCTTGGCCTTCGCCAGGGCGGCAACGTTCTCTTCGACGCTCTGATCGAGATCGACGATGCCTTGCGGATAGCCCGGGCCGACGGCGATCTTCTCCATATAGACGTCCGGCGCGTGCAGCAGGCCGCCGCCGGTCGCCATCGCCATCACGGCGATCGAGCCCGGCATGTCATGCGCGCAAAGCGTCGTGCCTTCGAGCGGATCGACGGCAATATCGACAGCTGGGCTGAAGCCGGTGCCGAGCTTCTCGCCGATATAAAGCATCGGCGCCTCGTCGCGCTCGCCCTCGCCAATCACGACGGTGCCCTCGATCGGCAGGCGATGCAATTCGCGTCGCATCGCATCGACGGCCGCTTGGTCCGCCGCCTTCTCGTTGCCGCGGCCGCGCCAATGGGCGGCGGCGACGGCGGCGCGCTCGGTGACGCGGACGAGTTCGAGGGTCAGGATTCGATCGATGATATCCTGGCTCTTGACGACGAGATCGGTCACGGACACTCCTATTCGCGCTCGATGCGGATGACTTGCGGCGGCTCGGCGATGAAGCCGTCGGCGAGTACGGCCTTCAAGGCTTCGCCGATGAGCTTTTCCGAGGTCGCATGGGTAATGAGGACGACCGGCACGGCGCTCGCGCCTTTCAGCTCGCCGGGACGGCGGCGCTGGACGATGCTTTCAAGCGAAATGGCGCGCTCGGCCATGCGGGCCGCAATCGCCGCCGCCGCACCCGAGCGGTCATAGACCGAGAGCCGGATGTAATAGCCGCCCTCATGCGTCTGCAGCGGCGCGCGATGCAGCGGCGCCAAGGATTTCAGCGGCAGACCGAAGGGCGGCGCTTTCAGCCCGCGCGCAACGTCGGCGATGTCGGCAACAACTGCGGAGGCCGTCGCCGCCCCGCCCGCGCCGGGCCCCACCAACGTCAGCTCCTGCACCGCATCGGCGTCGATCGTCACCGCATTGGTGACGCCCATCACCTGCGCGATCGCGGAAGAGCGCGGCACCATGGTCGGATGCACCCGTTGCTCGATGCCTGCCGCCGTGCGCTCGGCGACGCCGAGCAATTTGATGCGATAGCCAAGCTCCGCGGCGGCGGAAATATCGGCCAATGTTATGTGCTCGATGCCTTCGACCGCGATGGCATCGGCGGCGATTTCGGTGCCGAAGGCGAGTGCAGTGAGGATCGCGAGCTTATGCGCCGTATCGTAGCCGCCGATATCGAAGGATGGGTCGGCCTCGGCGTAGCCAAGCTTCTGCGCTTCGGCGAGACATTGGCCAAAGGAAAGTTGCTCCGCCTCCATGCGCGACAGGATGTAATTACAGGTGCCGTTCAGAATGCCGTAGACGCGCGAAACCCGATTGCCGGCGAGGCTGTCGCGCAAGGTCTTGACGATCGGAATGCCGCCCGCGACCGACGCCTCGAAGCCGAGCGCCACGCCCTTCGCCTCGGCAAGCCTAGCAAGATGCAGGCCGTGCTTGGCGAGGAGCGCCTTGTTCGCCGTGACGACGGATTTGCCCTCCTGCAAGGCGGTCTCGACCGCGGCGCGGGCGACGCCATCCGCGCCGCCGATCAGTTCGACAAAGACATCGATGTCCGGCGATGCGGCCAAGGCCACCGGATCGCTGGCCCAATCGAACCGGGCGGGATCGAGATCGCGGACCTTGCCGCGATTCTGGGCGGAGACGGCGACCACGGCGATCTCGCGGCCGGTCCGCGCCGCCAAGGCAGCCGCCTGGCGGTCGAGGAGCTTGAGAAGCGCGCCGCCCACGGTGCCGAGACCGGCGACACCGAGGCGCAAGGGAGACGACATCGAAAAATCCGCTCAATCGCCGGAGGTTGCCGGCCCAATTCGCTGCGCGTTCTGCCCCATTTCGGCGGGGCGATCAACAAAGCCCCGGGGGCTTAGCCCGATGACCGCCGGCGATCAGCCAGGCCGGATCGAACCAGCGGTCGGCGTCGCCGTCGTAAGGCAGCCGATTGATGTCCCAATGGCGGATAAACGGCGCATAGGCGGCATAGACCGGCGGGCCGCCGCCGATGAAGACCACCCGGCCCGGGAAGCGCGCCAGCACCTCCTCCGGCTTCTCGGAGGAGCGGATTTTGACGATATCGCGGTCCTTGAAGGCGAAATCCGGCACCGAGATGTGGGTGCGGTGGCCCATGATGAGGACGTGGCCGCGCGTCAATTCGAAGAAGCGCGTGACATCGTCGACAAATGCGCGGTGTTTGTTGCCCTCCCAGGGCAAGCGGCCATGAAGGCCGAATTGGCCGCTGAGACCGATGGCGATAACGGCGCGGACGTCGGTGGTTTGCATGAAGATCTCCTGCCCGCTTTTAGCGTCTCATGCGCGCGGGTAAAGCGGCTTCATGCGGGCGATAAAGAGGCGCGGCGAACGCTCCGCCGCACCTCTCGGGAATTTGGCGAAATTTTTACTTGCAGACGGCCGCCGCGGCCTCGGCGACGGCTTGATCCTGCACGCCGCTGCCGCCGCTGACTCCGACGGCACCGACGATCTTGCCGTCAACCTTCAACGGCACGCCGCCGGCGAAAATCATGACCCGGCCGTGATTGGAGACGTCGATGCCGTAGAACTGATCGCCCGGCTGGCTGTTCTCGCCGAGTTCTTTCGTCGAAAGATCGAAGGCTTTGGCGGTGAAAGCCTTGTTGATGGCGATATCGATGCTGCCGAGCCAGGCACCGTCCATACGCGTGAAAGCCTTCAGATTGGTACCGGCATCGACGACCGCAATGTTCATCGGCTGGCCGATTTCCTTTGCCTTGGCTTCGCCGGCGGCGATGACGCGATGGGCCTTTTCACTCGTAATCATGCAAGGTTCTCCTACGGGAGGGAATTACGACGCGCCTATTTAGCCCACTGGCGCGGCAAAGCCAGCCCTTTCGCGCCGCCCCAACGCATGCGGATAGGTTTGCCCGAATTTGCAGCAATATCTGTCAAACCGTGCCAGGATCCGATCTTGCCGCGGCCACGCCGGCGGACCTACTGTCCGACGATCTTATTGAAGTTGGGCTTCAGCATAGCGTTTTGCTGCAAGCCGCGTGGAAATCTTAAAATCGAGGACAATATGACTGAAGTCCGTGGCTACGCCGCCCGCGACGCTAATTCGCCGTTGGCGCCCTTCACCTTCACCCGCCGGACGCCGGGTCCGCATGATGTCGAAATCGAGATTCTCTATTGCGGCATCTGTCATTCCGACCTGCATCAGGCGCGCAACGATTGGCGCAATTCGCTTTATCCGATGGTGCCGGGTCATGAGATCGTCGGCCGCGTTCGATCGGTCGGCGCGCATGTCAAGAAGCTGAAGGCCGGCGATCTCGCCGCCGTCGGCTGCATGGTCGATTCCTGCCGCCAATGTTCGGCTTGCAACGACGATCTCGAACAATATTGCGAGCATGGCCCGACCTGGACCTACAATTGCAAAGAGCGCAACAGCGAGCAGCTGACCTTCGGCGGCTATTCGGAGAAGATCGTCGTCGAGGAACGTTTCGTCGCCAAAGTGCCGGCGAACCTTGATCTCAAAGCCGTCGCGCCGCTGCTCTGTGCCGGTATCACCACCTGGTCGCCGTTAAAGCACTGGAATGTCGGGCCGGGTCAGAAGGTCGGCGTCATCGGACTCGGCGGCCTCGGCCATATGGGAATCAAGTTCGCCAAGGCGCTCGGCGCCTATGTCGTGATGATCACCACGTCGCCCGGCAAGGCGCAGGATGCCAAGAAGCTCGGCGCCGACGAGGTTCTGCTCTCCCGCGACGACGCGGCCATGCAGGCGCAGGCGGGAAGCTTCGACTTCTTGCTCAACACTGTGCCAGTGCCGCACGACCTTAACCCTTATCTGGCGCTGCTGAAGCGCGACCGGACGATGGCGATCGTCGGCGTGCTGACGGAGCTCGAACCGCCGGTGCAAGGCGGCATTCTGATCATGGGCCGCAAAGCCGTCGCCGGCTCCGCCATCGGCGGCATGAAGGAGACGCAAGAAATGCTCGATTTCTGCGGCGCGCATAATGTCGTCGCCGATATCGAGGTCATTGCGATCCAGACGGTCAACGAAGCCTACGAGCGGCTCCTGAAGAACGACGTGAAATACCGCTTCGTCATCGACATGCAATCGCTGCGCAAGGGCGCGGCTTAGCGAGCCTTAGCTGAGCTTCAGCCGCGTTTTGGCGCGATCTGTCCGGTTTTTGTCCTGGCCCACGGGGAAGCGTGGTCGTAATTTCCCCGCGTCAGGCGAGACCGGACCTTGAACATGAGCCGCAAAAAAATCCTCATCATCGCCCCGCCCCGCGTGACGCTTCAGGATGTCACGGGACCGTGGGAAGTGTTCTGCCGCGCCGAGGCGCAAAGGCCCGGAACTTACGACGTCGCGGTGGTTTCGGCAGGACCGGAAAAGAAGGTCGATACCAAGTTCGGTCTCGGCATCGTCTGCGAACAATCCGTCCATGACTTCCCCGGGCCGCTCGATACGGTGCTGGTCGCCGGCAGCGAGCAAGGCGTGGCGGGCGAAGCCGATCCGGCTTTTCTCGATTGGCTGCGCGATGCAGCAACGCGCACGCGACGGCTGGGCTCGATCTGCACCGGTTGCTTCTACCTCGCCTATGCCGGTCTTCTGTCGGGACGCCAAGCCACCAGCCATTGGCGCTATCTGCCGCGACTGGCCGACGCATTCCCGGACATTTCGGTGCAGCACGACCCGATCTTCGTTCGCGATGGGCACATCTATACATCAGCCGGCATCACCGCCGGCATCGATCTGGCGCTAGCGCTGGTCGAGGCCGATTGCGGCCATGCCGTCTCGCAGGCCGTGGCGCGCGATCTCGTCGTCTTCCTGCAGCGCCAGGGCGACCAGCCGCAGCTCAGCACAGCGCTGGCGCTGCGCATGGCCGATCGCGATCCGATCCGCAATTTGCAGCAATGGGTGCCCGATAATCTTCAGTCGGTGACGCGCGTCGAAGACATGGCCGCCCATGTCCATATGAGCCCGCGCAATTTCACCCGTCTGTTCAAGCAGGAGACGGGGATGACGCCGGGGCGCTACATCCGGCAATTGCGTATCGAAGCGGCGCGGCGGCGCGTTCAGGAACTGCCCGGCAATCAGCAAGCCGTCGCCGCCTCCGTCGGCTTTGGCAGCAGCAAAAGCTTACAGCGATCATTGAAGCCGGGAGCGCGCGCCGCGCCGCGCGACAGCTAACACGCGGACGAACTTCACGTTTTCTCTTTTCAATGGGTGTCCTATGACAGACCATCACGATGAATTGCGTCTCGACCGCCGCGCCTTTGCAAAACTTTCAGCCCTCGGCCTGTCGGTGGCGATGATCGGCATACCGGGCGCAAACGCGCGCAGCGTGATTGCGTCGGAACCCGACGCTTTCACCGCGTTTCGCGGCAAATCGCTCAACATCGGCATCCTGATCTTCCCCGACATGGACCAGATCGACTTCACCGGGCCGTTCGAGGTCCTGTCGCGGCTGCCTGAGGCGAAACTGCATGTCATCGGCGCGCGGCCCGGACCGTTTCGCGATCACCGCGGCATGATCCTCACCGCCGATATGCCGCTGCCCGACGCCCCGGCGCTCGATCTTTTGCAAGTGCCGGGCGGCCCCGGCCAGCAGGCGCTCATGCACGATGCGCCGGTACTGAACTTTATTCGCACCCATGCCGCCGCCGGCAAGCCGCTGTTCTCCGTTTGCACCGGCGCGCTCATCTGCGGCGCGGCCGGCGTCTTGAAAGGACGGCGCGCGACGACGCATTGGTCGGCGCTCGATCTGCTGCCCTATTTCGGTGCCACGCCAGTTCGGGAACGCGTCGTCATCGACGGCAATATCGTCACGGCGGCAGGCGTCACCGCGGGAATTGACGGCGCGCTGGCGGTCGCGGCCTTGCTGCGCGGCAATGACATCGCCGAGCGCATCCAGCTCGATATCCAATATGCGCCGGATCCGCCATTCCACGCCGGCACGCCGGAGACGGCGCCGCAGGATGTCCTTGCGGCCGTGACGACCGCCTACCGGCCGCTGACGGAAGCGCGGCTTGCGACGGCGCGGGACATTGCCAAAGCGCTCGGCGTCGCCATGCCCCTGTAACCGCTCGCGCATGCCGCACGATCATGGGCAGTTTTAGGAGATGCGACGATGCAGCTTGTCTTCACCAAGAGAGAGCCGCCGCAATGGCTCCTCGATATGTGGAAAGAGATCGACGACAAGACCTTCGGCAAGGGCTTCGATTGTTTCACGCCGGACGCGATCTGCAATCTCGGCGTGGCGGACTGGAAAGGCCGCGAAGCGATCCGCGCCAACCTCAAGGCCTTCAGCGATACCGGATTCACCGCCCGGCATCATGTCAGCGAATATTGGGATGGCGGAGACTTGAAAATATTCCGCGGCATCGTTGACATGACGCCCGACGACGGCGCCGGCAGCACAATTCATCCGACGATGACGCATTTCTTCTACATGGACGAGGCTGATGCCACGAAAGTGCGCCATTGGATCGGCGCGGTCGGGCCCACCTCCTTCGGATAGGCGGCGATCACGCGGGTTCATTTGAACTGGACCCGTCGTCCGTTCTGCGCCAAAAGGCGCCGATGCTGCATCTCAATGAACTGACCTATCGGCTCGGGCCGCGCGTCCTCTTCGACAAAGCGACCGCTGCGCTGCCGGAGCGCGCGCGGGTCGGCTTCGTCGGCCGCAACGGCGCCGGCAAGACCACGCTGTTTCGGATGATCGCCGGCGATCTATCGCCGGATTCCGGCACGATCTCGATACCGAAGCAGATGCGTCTCGGCCGCGTCGAACAGGAGGCGCCGGGCGGCCCGACCACGCTCGTCGATTTCGTCCTTGCCGCGGATAAAGAACGCGCCGCGCTCCTCGCCGAAGCCGAGACGGCGACCGATCCGCATCGCATCGCCGACATCCAGATCCGGCTTGCCGACATCGGCGCCCATGCCGCGCCGTCGCGCGCGGCCCATATTCTCGCTGGTCTCGGCTTCGACCACGCGGCGCAGAACCGGCCGCTCTCCGAATTTTCCGGCGGCTGGCGCATGCGCGTCGCCCTCGCCGCCGTGCTCTTTTCCGCGCCGGACCTGCTGCTGCTCGACGAGCCGACGAATTATCTCGATCTCGAAGGCACGCTCTGGCTCATCGAGTATCTGGCGCGCTATCCGGCCACGATCCTTGTCATCAGCCACGACCGCGACCTGCTCGACGCGGTCGCCGACCACATTTTGCACCTGGACCAAGCCAAGCTCACGTTATGGCGCGGCAATTATGCGAGTTTCGAGCGCCAGCGGCGCGAGCAGCAGGCGGTGCTTGCCAAACAGAAGAAGAAGCAGGACGCGCAGCGGGCGCATCTGCAAGCGTTCGTCGATCGCTTCCGCGCCAAGGCGACCAAGGCCAAGCAGGCGCAGGCGCGCCTTAAAATGCTGGCGAAAATGGAGCCCATCGCCGCCATCGTCGACGGCGACGTCCTGCCCTTCTCCCTGCCGTCGCCGCAAAAGCCGCTGCGCCCGCCGATCGTGCGCATGGACAACGCCGCCGTCGGCTATGGCGAGACGCCGGTTCTGCAACGGCTCTCGCTCACCGTCGCCGAGGACGATCGCATCGGCCTGCTGGGTTCGAACGGCAACGGCAAATCGACCTTCGCCAAGCTCGTCGCCGGAAGGCTGCAGCCGATGAGCGGCCTCGTCGAGCGTTCGGCAAAGCTCGATGTCGGTTTTTTCGCCCAGCACCAGGTCGATGATCTCAACGAGGCGGCGACGCCCTATCAATGCGTCGCCGATCTCATGCGCGGCGAGCCGGAGGCGAAAATCCGCGCCCGCTGCGCACAAATCGGCTTTCCCAACATCAAGGCGGATACCAAAATCGCCCTGCTTTCCGGCGGCGAAAAGGCACGCCTGCTGATGGGTCTTGCGAGCTTCAACGGCCCGCATTTGCTCATCCTCGACGAGCCGACCAACCATCTCGACATCGACAGCCGCGCCGCGTTGATCGAAGCGATCAACGATTATGAAGGCGCGGTCATCCTCGTCTCGCACGATCGCTATCTGCTCGACGCTTGCGCCGACCGATTATGGGTCGTCGGCGACGGCCGCGTCGCGCCGTTCGACGGCACGATGGACGATTACAAGCGCCTCGTGCTCTCTGCCCGGGGTGAAACGCCGGTCTCAGCCAAGTCCGAGACAGCGCCGTCTCAGGCCCCGGCCCGCAAGGCCGCGCCGCTCAAAAAGCGCCTTGCCGCGGCGGAAGAGAAAATGGCCAAGTTTCAAGATCTGCTCGCCCGCGTCGATCAGGCGTTGGCAGCGCCCGGGGCCTTCGCCACGGCGCCCGACCAAGCGGCCCAGCTTGCCCGCCAGCGCAATGATTTGGAACGCGCCCTCGCTGCCGCCGAAGATGAATGGCTGCTGCTCAGTGCCGAAGCCGAGCCGACACGCTGAACCTTCAGATGAAAAAGAAGCGTGCTAGGCCGGCGTTTGTTGATTCTGAACATAAATTTGGTGGACAATAGAATATCCTTTTCCTATGCCACCCGGGCATTGGTGACGAACCCTGAATATGTTGACCAAAAAAGGAAAATACGGCCTCAAGGCCATGGTTCATCTGGCCGGCCGGCCGCCGGGGGAGCCGTCGCTCGTCACCGACATCGCCACGTCGAACGACATTCCGAAGAAATTTCTCGACACCATTCTCGGCGAATTGCGCAACGCCGGCTTTGTCAATTCCAAGAAGGGCAAGGGCGGCGGCTATACGCTAGCCCGCTCCGCCCAGGATATCCGCGTTGGCCATATCATCCGCGTGCTCGACGGTCCGCTGGCGCCGATCCAATGCGCCAGCAAGACCGCCTATCGGCGCTGCGATGATTGCACCGACGAAAAGCGCTGCGGCGTCCGTCTCGTCATGCTCGAAGCCCGCGAAGCCATCACCCAGATCCTGGACAATCGGACGCTGGCCGATATGCGTGCTCTGGCCTTGAGCGGCGAGCAGGAATTCACCTATACGATCTGACACGTGCCCGATGCGAGACGATTGTCGCCATCGGACCAGGCCCTGCCGGCGCATTATAGCGTCTGCAAATAATTAATTAAAACAAACTGGAAGGCGATTTCTTTCAAATGTCAGTTGAACCCAAGGTCCTGCTCAGGTCGCTGTTTGACGCTGCCATTTCCGCCGCCGATCCCGCCCGTGTTCTGGCGCATTATCTGCCTAAGCCGCCGAATGGCCGCACGATCGTCATCGGCGCCGGCAAGGGGGCGGCTTCCATGGCCCGCGCGGTCGAGGCGGCTTGGCCCGGCAAAGTGTCGGGCGTCGTCGTCACCCGCTATGGCCATCATCTGCCGACCCGCGACATCGAAGTCCTCGAAGCGAGCCACCCAGTTCCCGACGCCGCCGGCCTTGCCGGCTCGAAGCGCCTTCTCGCCGCCGTCGAAGGTCTGAGCCAGGACGATCTCGTCATCTGTCTCATCTCGGGGGGCGCTTCGGCCCTGCTGCCGCTGCCGCTCGACGGCCTCGATCTCGCCGACGAGCAGAGCCTCAACAAGGCGCTGCTCAAATGCGGCGCCACGATCAGCGAGATGAATTGCGTCCGCCGGCACCTCTCCGCCATCAAGGGCGGACGGCTGGCCGTCGCGTGCCATCCGGCGAAGCTCGTGACTTTGCTGATCTCGGACGTCCCGGGCGACGAACCGGCCGACATCGGCTCCGGCCCGACGATCGCCGATCCGACGACCTGTCAGGATGCCCTGGCGATCATCGCCCGTTATGGCATCGCGATGAACGACAAGGTTCGCGAGGTTCTGACGAGCGGCCGCGGCGAAAGTATCAAGCCGGGCGATCCGCGCCTCGAGAACAGCGACGTCAAGATGATTGCCACACCGCAAATGGCACTCGAAGCCGCCGCCGAGGTCGGGCGCGCGCATGGCCTGCCGACCTATATCCTCAGTGACCGGATCGAGGGCGAGGCGCGCGATGTCGGCAAGGTGATGGCGGCAATCGCCCGCCAGATCGCCCGGCATCAGCAACCCTTCGCGGCGCCTTGCCTGTTGCTTTCGGGTGGCGAGACGACCGTCACGGTGCGCGGCAATGGCCGCGGCGGGCGCAACGTCGAATTTCTGCTGTCGCTCGGCGTCGCACTCGACGGCCATAAAGGCATTCACGCCATCGCCGGCGATACGGATGGCGTGGACGGCCTTGAAGATATTGCCGGCGCCTACCTTGGTCCGGATACGCTCGCGCGCGCCTGGACGCTCGGCATCAAGCCGCCGGACGCGCTTGCCGACAATGACGGCCACGGTTTCTTCGAAGCTTTGGGGGATAGCGTCGTCACCGGCCCGACGCTGACCAACGTCAACGATTTTCGCGCGATTCTGATTACCGCTGAGGCTGCCGAGGAGCCGCGCTAGCCGGCCAAGTGCGGATGCTTCATGAAGGGCTCCGCATCGACACCGAAAAGCTGCAGGCTCTCGATGAAAGCCTCGGACGGCTGCTTGAACTGCAGCTGGTGCCCGTCGGCCTGCCACGTCGCCAAGGCGGACAGAAGCACTTGAAGGGATTGCGCGCCGAGCCGCTCAACCGCGCTGGCATCGACGATAATATCCGCGCCGCGATGCGCCAAAAGCTGCTCCGCCAGCGGCGTCGTCGCCTTGAGGTCGAGGACCGGTTCAAGCGTGAGCGTCGTCACCCCATCATGATCTTCCCGTTCCGCCACAGTAAACGCCTCCGATATTGTGCAAAACCCATCCCGGTTTTTGCCGGCCGAACATTACCAGCCGCTTCTGCTTATGGTGCTGGCGGATCGACACGGCGGCTATTTTTGTCAACAGCCTTTCCAAAATCTGACCAGATGCGATGATCACGATCCTTGTCACAGGCTTCGGCGAATTTCCGGGCGTGCGGGATAATCCGTCGGCTGCTTTGATGCGCAGTCTAGCGGCACGGCGCGACCATTTCGCTAGGCTCGGCATCCGGCTCGAAACGCATGTGCTGCCCGTCGTCTATGCCGGTCTTGCGGCGCGTCTGTGCGCCCTTGCCGCGGACAAAACGCCGGATGCGATCCTTCATTTCGGCGTGGCGGCGCGACGAAAGATCATTTCGGTCGAGACCCGCGCGCGTAATTGCCGCCATCCCGGCGCTGCCGATGCACAAGGCGAACGGCCCGCGTCCGGCATCATCGATGCCGCCGGTCCCGAGACCATCGCGGTGCGCGTTCCGGCAGCGCGGATCGTCGCGAGACTCCGCGCCGCCGGCCTCGCCGCGACGCTGTCTCACGATGCCGGACGCTATCTCTGCAATGCGACGCTCTACGAGACTTTGCGAATGCGACGCGACGTCCCGGCGGGCTTCATCCATATCCCATTGCCCCGCCGCTATCGTCGCACGCGGGATTTGGCCGGCATCGTCGCCGCGGCCGAAATCGCCATCATCACGATCACCGCTGATCTGCGTCGGAGGCAGCCCGTCGTTCCCGCGTCGCCATGCGGCACATAGAATTTGCAATGGCGCGCCGGGTCATGGATAAGGACGCTATGCAGGCCGCTCATGGGCGGAGCGACAATCCAGGCGGACGCTCCCCGCTTTCCGCGTACGGCGACAAGAGCAAGAGCGCGAACTCTCCACCGGCGGACGGATGAGCCCTGTGCTTGCCAATTTCATCATCCCGATCCTGGAAATCATCTGGATCGACATTCTGCTCTCCGGCGACAATGCGGTCGTGATCGCTTTAGCCTGCGCCGGCCTGCCGAAGGCGCAGCGCTTGCGCGGCATTGCGCTCGGCACGGCGGCAGCGATCGGCCTACGGGTCGTCTTCACGCTTGTCTTCGTCAGCCTGCTCAATTTGCCCTTCATCAAATTGCTCGGCGGTCTTTTGCTTCTGTGGATCGCGGTTCAGCTGGCGCGCGACGAGCGCGGCGAAAAACCGGTCACCCAGCAGACGTCGATCTGGGGCGCGGTGCGGGTGATCGTCATCGCCGATGCAGTCATGTCGCTCGACAATGTCGTTGCCATTGCCGCCGCCTCGAAGGGGTCGGCCCTGCTCGTCCTCTTCGGGCTCGGCCTTTCGGTGCCGCTGATCATCTCCGGCTCGACCTTGCTGCTCGCGCTGATCAAGCGCTTCCCGGTCCTGGTCTGGGCCGGCGCGGCGATGCTCGGCTTTATCGGCGGCGAGATGATCGGTAACGAATTCGCCGCGGGCATGCCGCTGGTGCCGGATCTCGCCGTCGCGCATGGGCGCTATTTCATGCCGCTCTGCGGCGCGGCCGGCGCAATTCTCGTCCTGCTGATCGCGCTTTTATGGCCGAGAAAAGAGGACGCAGCGATTTAGGTATCGGGCGAGGGCGTCAAGCCATCACCTTGGCGATTTCGGTGCGCAGCAGCGGCAGGACCTCTCCCTCAAACCAAGGGTTGCGCGTGATCCAGGCATTGTTGCGCCAAGAGGGATGCGGCAAAGCGATGATCCGCGGCGTCAGGCGCGCGTGGCTTTTCCAATCGCTGACGATATCGGCCAGAGTCGCGCCCTTCGGCAGCGAATGGCCGACCCGCGCGAAATGATAATCCTGCGCATAGCGACCGATCGCGATGATACAAGTGACCTGCGGCATGAGATCGAACAATTGGTCATGCCAGAGCTGGCGGCATTCGCGGCGCGGCGGCAGGTCGGCCTTCTGCGCATTGAGGCCGGGAAAGCAGAAGCCCATCGGCACGATAGCGATGCGCGATTCATCGTAGAAGCTCTCGCGCGAGACATTCATCCACGCCCGCAACCGGTCGCCGGAGGGATCATTATAGGGGATGCCGGTGGCATTGACCCGGGTGCCCGGAGCCTGGCCGGCGAGCACCAGCCGCGCCGTCGTCGAGACGCGTAAAACAGGCCGCGGTTCTTGCGGCAATTGTGCCGGCGCCGGCAGATCGCGGCAGAAGCGGCAGGCGCGGATGCGGTCGGCGTAAGCCTTGAGATCAGAGGTCGAGGCTGAGCCCGTCGTTGGCAACGCTGAGTCCGGCAGCCTGCATTTCGGGGATTTTTGCAATGGCAGACGGGCCCAAATGCGTGACGAGGATGCGCTTGGCGCTGAACCCCTTCAGCTTGCTCTTGAGCTGCGGCCAATGCAAATGATTCGGGATCGGCTCATCGCCCGAGGAACACTCGACGAGGAAGAGGTCGGCGTCGGCGGCAATCGCATAGAGCACGTCGGTCCACGCCGTATCGCCTGAATAGGCGAAGACATGCTTGCCATCGGAAAGCCGCATGCCCGTCGGCATACTGCCCGGCGAATGGATCACATCGAACGTCTCAAGGCTGAGACCGGCAACGGTGATCTTGCGGCCACCGGGAATTTCGCGAACTTGCCAAGCAAAGCTCCAATCGGCCTTGGGGCTGCCGGGAAAGAACAGATCGAGCATGTCCTGCAGCCGCGCTTTGAGCCCGGGCGGCCCGACGAACAGCAGCGGCTTGCGGCGATGCGCGACAAATTGCGCATGCAACAAGAGCGATGGGATGCCGCCGAAATGATCGCCGTGGAGATGGCTGATCACGACTGCGTCGATATCATTGCTGTCGAAGCCGAGCTTCTGCCAAGCTGTCATGGAGCCGGAACCGAAATCGACCACCACGGTCGCGGCCCGGGCATCAAGCCGGATGCATGTGTGGGCACGGCCGCCCGAACCGAAGGCATCGCCCGAACCGACGATCGTGATCTTCATGCCATCAACAGACGCCGGATGGTGGGGGGTCGCTTTGTTGCTCGGGTCAAGACCGAAGGAAGCAACCGGATCGGAAAGAAACGACATGGGCCTATCCAAAGGAAGGTGGACATTTCCTCGCGCAACGCGCACGCCTTTCGCGCCCCTCCGGCACGATCAACTATAGCGAAAACTATCCTTAACCAATATTTGGAATGCAAGATGTGCGGGATGGCACAATGATCCGGACGTTTTAGCGCCGGTTGATTGACTCTATCTTAACGATTCTATCAGGCGACCGTTAATCTTTCTTCGCCACACTCTAACGAAAACTTGCGCGCGGTTTTACAAATCGACGGATTTTTCCAAGGATGACCGAAGTCACCGCCGAGATGATCGAGCGCGGCCGCGGCACTGACCCGAGGGTCGCGACCGAGCGCCGGCGGCTGGCTGCAAAGGTCCGCGAGGCGCGCGAAAAGCTCACCTCCTCCGGCTCCGGCCATCGTGCCTTCGACGTCGAACTGCTGCAACTTTATGCCAAGGGGCGGAAAGGGTCGTCACTCACCTTCGCACTCTTTGCGCTTGTCGCGGCGCTCGTCGCCCTCGCCTGGGCGCCGCTCGGCCGCTTGTTGGTCTGGCTCGGCCTCGCCCTCGTCGTTACGGCCGTTCTGCATCAACTCGCCAAAAAGTTTCTCTCGCTCGAGTCGGCACGGATCAATGTCGGCAATTGGCGCGGCAATTTCGTCATCGCCGAAGTGATGCAGGGCATCGTCTGGGCGCAGATGATCGGCGCGCTGGGCGAAACCGGCGATCCCAACGCGCGCACCTTCGTGCTGGTCATGCTACTGCTCATCGCCGCGATGAATGCGACGATCACGGCGTCGATTCCCGTCGCGGTCTATGCCGGCCTTGCACCGATGACGGCGGCAACGATTGCTTTTCTCTGGCCCGCCGACCTGAGCGACCGGACAATTCCATTGGCCGTTCTCGCCTGCGGGACGTTGCTCTACTTCGCCGTGCTGGCCAAAAAGCTCTAC
Organism: uncultured Methylovirgula sp.; assembly: GCF_947646745.1. NCBI lineage: Bacteria > Pseudomonadati > Pseudomonadota > Alphaproteobacteria > Hyphomicrobiales > Beijerinckiaceae > Methylovirgula > uncultured Methylovirgula sp. Next base: position 34,282 of record NZ_CANSHK010000026.1, read on the forward strand.
GCCCGCTCGGTCGATTCGCTTTCCTTTGAAACGGAAAAGGATGAATTGATCGCCGAGCTGGAACAGGCGAAGATCAACAGCGACGTGGCGCGCCGCCGCGCCGAGGAAGCCAATCTCGCCAAATCGCGCTTTCTCGCCACCATGAGCCATGAATTGCGCACGCCGCTCAACGCGATCCTCGGCTTCTCCGAAGTCATGCAGGCGGAATTGTTCGGCGCTCACAAAGTGCCTTCTTACAAGGAATATTCGAAAGACATCCATTCGAGCGGTCAGCATCTGCTGGCGCTGATCAATGAAATCCTCGATTTGTCGCGCGTCGAGGCAGGCCGTTACGAGTTGAAGGCGGAGCCGGTTGCGCTCAACGCCGTCATGGACGAGTGCCGCCATCTGATCGCCTTGCGGGCCAAGAAGCGCGACATCACGATCATTGAATCCTCGGAGCCGGCACTGCCGCGCATCTGGGCGGATCAGCGCGCCGTGCGCCAGGTCGCGCTGAACCTTCTGTCGAACGCCGTGAAATTCACGCCGCCGGGCGGAACGGTGACGATCAAAGTCGGCTGGACCTCGACCGGCGGTCAATATTTTTCGGTCAAGGACACGGGCCCCGGCATTCCGGAGGAAGAAATTCCGATCGTCATGTCATCTTTCGGCCGCGGCACGCTGGCGCAAAAGAATGCCGAAGAAGGCTCCGGCCTCGGCCTGCCGATCGTCAAAGGCCTGGTCGAATTGCATGGCGGCACGTTTACGTTGAAGTCGCGTGTCCGCGAAGGCACGGAAGTCATTGTCATCTTTCCGCCTGAACGGGTGATGGACGCGCTACCGCAACTCGATCCGAAAGATTTGGAGCTGTCGCCCGCGCCCGAGGCGCCGCGCCAAGCCCGCACCGCCGCCTGAATTTCCGCCTCACCCCCACCACATTCGACAGGCCTATGCCGTTCGGCGCGCTTGGAGACTGGCCATGATCAGTGCGGCGAGATTTTTGGCTCTGGTTTTTTTCGGCTGGGCTTGCATCGCGCTGCCGCTTGCGGCGCAAGAGGCCAAGCATAGCACCGCCGCCCCGCATGCGCCGGTCGAGACCACGCCCCCCAATCCGCTGCCGCCTGCCTCCACAACCTCGCACGTCCTGAAGCTTGGCGACCGGACAATCGATTTCACCGCCAAGGCGGGCGCGATCCGGCTCAGCGATGCCAATACCGGCGCGCCGGTCGCCGACATTGCTTACGTCGCTTTCCTGAAGAACGGCGAGGATCCGGCAAAGCGGCCGATTACCTTCGCTTTCAATGGCGGCCCCGGTGCGGGCTCGGCCTGGCTCGATCTCGGCGCGCTCGGGCCGTGGCGCCTGCCGCTCGAAGACGGCAAGCTGCCGCCCTCCGCGCCGCCCCTTCCCGTCCCCAACGCCGAGACCTGGCTCGACTTCACCGACCTCGTCTTCATCGACGCGCCGGAAACCGGTTACAGCCGCACGCTCAATAAGGACGCGGCGAAAAATTTTCGCAGCGTCGAGGGCGACATCAATGCGCTCGCCGTGGTCATCCGCAAATGGCTTACGGAAAATCACCGGCTCGAAAGCCCAAAATTCATCGCCGGCGAAAGCTATGGCGGCTTCCGCGCGCCGAAACTGGCGCGCCGCCTGACGGACGCCGAAGGCGTCGGCGTCAACGGCATCATCATGATCTCGCCGGTGCTCGATTTCGGCTGGTTCAACGGCACCAACAATCCGCTGATTTTCGCGACCCGCCTGCCCTCTCTGACCGCGGCGGCGCGCGACCTCACCGGCCTCGATGCGCGGGCGAAACTCGCCGACGTCGAAGCCTATGCCGCGGGCCCCTATATCGTCGATCTGCTGCGCGGCGAAGCCGATGCAGCGGCGCTTGCGCGGGTGAGCGACAAGGTTGCGGGCTTCACCGGCCTCGATCCGGCGCTGGTGCGCAAGCTTGGCGGGCGCATCGATGCCGCAACGTTCGAACGCGAGCGCGATCGCGCCGAAGGCCGTGTCGCGAGCGCCTATGACGCGCTTGTCACCGGCTTCGATCCGCATCCGCACGCGGCGCGCAGCACCTATGCCGATCCGGTGCTCGATTCGTTGAAAGTACCGCTGACCAGCGCCATGTCCGACCTCGCCGCGAATGAGCTCAAATGGTTCGTCGACGCTCGCTACGAGATCCTAAATGAAAGTGTCAGCGAAAACTGGGATTGGGGTCACGGCAATGCCGAAGCGTTGAGCGATCTCAAGGAAGATTTGGCGCTCGATCCGCATTTTCGCGTTCTTGTCGCGCATGGCGCGACCGACCTTGTGACACCCTATTTCGCCTCGAAACTGCTGCTCGATCAGATCGCGCCGATGGGCGATAAAAACCGTGTGCGGCTCGTCGTCTATGGCGGCGGCCATATGCTTTACGCGCGCGATCAATCCCGCGCGGCGCTCCGCGACGATGCGCGCAAATTGATCCAGGACAAGTAGATAGCCCGCGCCGGATTCCGCTCTATTCAGCATTAATATTTACGCCGACGATACGAACGGCTGTATTTGGCTTGGCCGCTTGCCTATAAGTTGAATTGATTTTTGACTAAACTTGTTCTTTCAAGGAATTCCATGAATATGGCCACGCTCGGCGTATCGGGGCGCAGCGCGATATTTCCGAAGCTCCTTTTGTGCCTAGCGGTCGGCGTTGCAGGGCTGATTGCCGGACGGCTGTCCCTAGAGCGGCCGTCGGAAAAGGCGCTCGCCGCACCGCGTCGCGACCTCACCGACGCCGAAAAGAAAACCATCCTCGCCGCCCTCACCGCAACGTCGATGGATCCAACACCTGCCGGCGTCGACTGGCCGGCGCTGATCCTCCTCAGCCGTGACGGAACGAGCGATTATTGCGGCACCTTCGGAGACGGCAAAGACAAGATCGCGTTTTATGCGCAACTCGCATTTCCAAACGCCGACCCGCGGGAAAGCCTGAGCCGCGTCGCCTTCATCGCTGTCGCGATGCCCGAAGATTTGCGCGCCCGTCACATCGTCGGCACGGTCTGCCTGCGTTATGGCTACGGCCCGATCACGCCGGCTGCGCCCTGAGGTCCGTGGCGTCGCGTTTTGGCGGCCGGCCGAACATGCGCGCATATTCGCGGCTGAATTGCGAGGCGCTTTCATAACCCACCCGATAGGCGGCATGCGCGACATTGGCGCCGCTATCGATCAGAAGGCGGCGGGCTTCGAGAAGCCGCAACTGCTTTTGATATTGCAGCGGTGTCATGGCCGTCAGCATCTTGAAATGCTGGTGGAATGACGAGGCACTCATGCCCGCCACCGCGGCGAGTTGCTCGATCCGGATCGGCTTGGAAAATTGTTCGCGCAGCAGATGGATCGCGCGGGAAATGCGTTGCGTATGGCTATTCGGCAGGGCGAGCGTGCAAACCTCGCCGCCATGCGGCCCGGTCAGCAGCCAGAAGCAGATTTCGCGCATGACCGCCGGATAAAGGACGGGGATTGCTGCCGGACTTTCGAGCAAGCGGATGAGCCGCGTCAGACAATCGGCGAAAGGCTCGCTCAGATTCGCGACGAAAACGCCAAAGCCGGCTTCGCCGCTCTTCGGCGGCGGCGCCTCGAGCGCGCTCATGACGTCGCGCAAGATGCTCATGTCGAAATCGAGATAGAAAGCGAGCAGCGGCGTCTCGGCGCTTGCCTTCGTCACACGCCCAAAGGCCGGCAAAGCGACGCTGATCACCAGATATTGCATCTCCGCGTATTTGAACAACCGGTCGCCGAACAAAACTTGCTTGGCGCCTTGTACGACGACGCAAAGCGACGGCCGATAGACCGTTGGATTGGGCAGAATTTCCGTCGTGCTGCGCATCAGCGTGAGGCCGTCGATCTCCGTCGCATAAAGGCCGTCGGCATAGCCCTTCTTGGCGAAGTAAGAGCGGATGGCGTCTTTCAAAGCATGGGACATCGGATGGGAACTCTGAGCCATTCTGCTTTCAAAAATAGAGTCCGACGGCCAAACCTCCAAGCCGGATTGGAGGATCAGGCAAGTTTTTCGGGAGTTTCGGCAATGACGGCCGCGCCCGCCGCGCCCATATCGGGGCCGAATTCTCGCAAGCCCCAATTCTCGTAAACATGGAGCCCGCAATGACGCATACGCAGAAAATCGCCCTCATCACCGGCGGCAGCCGCGGCCTCGGCCGCAACACCGCCATCGCCGCGGCGGCGCGCGGCATCGATGTCATCTTCACTTATCGGACCAATCAGGCCGAGGCGGAAAAAGTCGCCGCCGAAATCAAGGCTTCGGGCCGCAAAGCGCTCGCGCTGGCGTTGGATACCGGCGACACGTCGCTTTTCGCCGCCTTCGCGGACACGATCGCGACGGCATTGCGCGACACCTGGGGCCGCACGCATTTCGATTACCTCGTCAACAATGCCGGACACAGCGCCCCCGGTTCCATCGAGACGATGAGCGAAGAGGATTTCGACGGCCTCTATCGCGTGCATTTGAAAGGTGTCGTCTTCCTCACGCAAAAGCTCCTGCCGTTGATTGCCGACGGGGGGCGCATCGTGAACCTATCGAGCGGCCTCGCCCGCTTCAGCTTCCCCAATTACTCGGCCTATGCCTCGATGAAGGGCGCGATTGAGGTGTTCACGCGCTATCTCGCCAAGGAGCTCGGGCCGCGCCAGATCGCCGCCAACGTCGTCGCACCGGGAGCGATCGAGACGGATTTCGGCGGCGGCCGGGTACGCGACAATCCCGAACTCAACAAATACGTCGCCTCGGTTACGGCGATGGGCCGCGTCGGCGTGCCGGACGACATCGGGCCGATGATCGCCAGTCTGCTCGGCGATGAAAACCACTGGTTGACCGGGCAGCGGATCGAGGTTTCAGGCGGGATGTTCCTCTGACATTTTGGCGGCGGCGCGCTTGATCGAGAAGACCGCGCTCGTGCGCGCAGCCGTGCCGGCGTCGCCGAAATCCGTCACCTCATATTCGGCACGCCGGCACAGCCGGGGCAACGGCAGAAAGGCACGGCCAGGATCGCCAATGAGAACGTCGCGGCCCGCGCTGGCGCATCGGTCGAGAAAGGCCATCACACGCGCGGCGAGAGCCGCCTCGTAAAACAGGTCGCCGACGAGGATGATGTCGGCGGTGGGAACCGGCCCGGCAAGCGCATCGCCGCCGATCGCCGTCAAGGTGACATCGTTTGCCGCCGCATTGAGGCCGAGCGCGACAAGCGCATAGCGGTCGATATCGGCGGCGAAGACCTGCCGGGCGCCAGCTTTTGCCGCGGCAATGCCGACGAGGCCGGACCCGGCGCCGAGATCGAGCGCACAGCGCCCGGCGACGGCCGCCGGCTCATTCAGAAGATATCGCGCCAGCGCGATGCCGCCCGCCCAGGGATAGGCCCAATAGGGCGCGGCGAAGCCCTGCTTTGCCGATTGCGCCAGCCGCCATAAGCCGCTTGCGGCCTGCGCGCGATGAAGACGGATCTGGGGAATCGCATTGACCGGCGCCAGCGGCAAATGCGCCTTGATGAACGCTGCCGCGTCCAGCTCGGTGAGGGTCGGCTTGCGCTTCGGCAATATCAACCTGCGGCAAATCGCGCATGTAATCTAGCGACCGCGCTGTTATGGCGGCTGGCCTTCGGCCTCCTGCCGCAGGATGCCCCGCGAAGGTAGCCCCGATGAATCCTGTTTTTGCCTATCTCGTTCTCACCATTGCTGCCGCGCTCGAAGCGGGCGGCGATGCGATCGTGCGCAAGGGTCTTCACGCGTCGGGTACACCGGCGCGAGTCGGAATTTTTGCCATCGGCGCGGCTGTTCTTTTTGCCTATGGCCTCACGGTGAATTCACCGCCTTGGGATTTCGGCAAGCTGCTCGGAATCTACGTCACGCTGTTCTTCGTGATCGCGCAACTCGTCAATCTCGTCTTCTTCGGCGCGCGGCCCGACCTTCCCATCTTCCTTGGCGGCGCATTGATCGTCGCCGGCGGCCTTGTCATCACCTTCTGGCGCGCAAGTTAGCCCGTTCAGCGGTGCTCACCAAGGCCGATGCCGAGAATACCAGCGCGGCGCCTGAGTGCGCCGACGGTGCGCTTCATCTCCTTCGCAATCTTGGCGACAGGCGTCCTAGCCTTGGAGTGCGCCTTGAGATTGCGAATATCGTCCTTGGTCCAAGGTCTGATTACGCGGCGCGTCGTCTTCTTCGCTTTTGCCGTTTTTGTCGCTTTCGCCGTTTTCACAGCTCGCCTTGCCATTCACGGATCCTCCTGTGCTAGCTTGAGTTAGCATTGCGACAGACCACTCGCAAGAAAAGTTATGTCCGTCTTATTGTTTTCCACTTTCGTTGTAGGATTACGAGGTCATGCACGCGTAATTGCAAGCATGCAACAGACAAAGAACACGCCGCGCCGGCCATAATGACGACAGAAACCTCGGTGAGAGGGCTTGATGTCTGCGTTCAATCGATTCGAGTCGTGCTCTCTGTATCTTAGTCCGGCACATGCCGCGCCGTCGGCGCTCGGCGTACCCATTCTTCGATTTTCGACGCTCGATGAAGGGCTCACGTACTTCAAGCTCAAGATCAAGCCCGAGTCGTGGCACTTCTATCGGCTCGTCACCGAAAGCGGCGCAACACTCGAAGCGGCGGATATAGCGCGCACTATCCCTCGCGACGAATCTTGATACTTGCAAATGATTGTGAGCATTACCGAACTCTCGATTCGTAGAAGGATCGAGATTTTCGGTCCTGCGCGCAATCGTCCCCTGACCGCCGATGTATGAACGCCGCTGTACAAGGGCGAAGGCGCAAGTCCTGTTGTTCGGCGATTGCCGCTTCGGCGCTTCGGTGCCGGGCATTTCCCAACGAAATATTCGAGTGCATGCGGGGAATGGTAGTCTCGATACGTAGCGGACTGATGGACATGTTTATGGGGCTCCGCCGCACGACGAATTGCGGTGGCGTGTTTGCATCGGCCGAGAAGCTAAGAGCCAGGGCATGCACGGCGTTGCTCGCTTCGATGATCGCCTCGTCCCGTTCCGCGCAAGCGACATTGATCGCCGTACTGATGAAAGCATCCGGCTAGCGGATCGCGGCCACCGGGCCGATCGAGCGGTCCACCCCCTAGCGCGCGGAGGAAGCCTCGCTGCCTCGGGGCGACCCCCTTGGGTCTGGAGGGGACGGGCGGCCGAACGTCCAGATTCGCCAAGTAATGCGAAGCACAGCCCGCATCGAATCCGACCATCCGGCACTTAAAATAAGCTTTATGCCACTATATCAGCTGATGACCGCGATCTCTAAACCAGGTTTTAGTTCGCCGGCCATAGAAGAAGCGCTTAGCTGAACGAATATTTCGATTGAAGCACGCAGCTTTGCGCTGCCGCTCCAATGAGGATGGAAAGCACGCGATGAAAGCGATGTCTCTTCTCGCCGCCGCGCTATCGTGATCCGTTCGGCACCGATGACGTCGAACCGTCGCCGGTCACGGATCGGTAACGACGTTCGCACTCTGCTTCGACATTTCGCAACTTCAGATGATGTCGGCGGCGATTCGTTTCGCCGCTGGCCCTCCTCCGACATCACCGCCTCATTCATGATTCGTTAGGCCTGCGTCGAATGCGCTTCCCGCGCCGCGGTGCCTCGCGCGGATAGGCCCGCATATCCGAACACGAATGATCACCGGCCGGTCATACAAAGTGATCGAACCTTCGGCCAGGCAGCAGTGTTGATCGGGGGCAATGTCAAGGCAGGACCGCTACGTCGGCTTTGGGACGGAATTCGTTCAAACTCAAAGTTTTAGCGGAACTGGCGGAAGGGGTGGGATTCGAACCCACGGTGGGCTTTCACCCACGGCGGTTTTCAAGACCGCTGCCTTAAACCGCTCGGCCACCCTTCCTTGATGTGCGTTATGGCACGGCTACGGCGCAACACTAAAGCGACATTCTGCATCGGCTGGTTTCGAGCATTCGGGGGTTAAGGAAACTTTGACCAGCGCCGTGCCATACAGGGGGCCGGAGAGCGAATTGGCGGCATAGGCTTTTCAGCATGCGCTTCCGCTTCGCACCTTCGGATTTGGTGACGGAAAGTTGATACGGCAGAGCCTCTGCCTGTCTCAAGTTCACGCGACCAAATTGCTCCCCGGGTCTGCCATATTTGCGCCCTCAATATCGCTTGTTAGCAACACTAACTGGCGGCGGATTGAGGCTTGTCTATCGGCAGCGTTGCATAAGTACTACAGCGCGGCGCTAAACGGGGTTTAGACTTAGTTTTCGAACTTAGGTCTATTGATCCAGCCATCAGTTGGAATTAGCTGGCTTCATGTGCCAACTCGAAGAGGGGATTCCTGATGTTGCGTAAGATAATTGCGACGACGGCTTTGACGGCCATTTCGTCGGTCATTCTCGGCTCCGTCGCAATCGCGGCCGATCTGCCGAGCACCAAAGGCCCGCCGGTCTATGCGCCGCCGCCGCCGCCGGCTTTCAGCTGGTCGGGCGTCTATATCGGTGGTCAGGTCGGTTATGACTGGGGCACCACCGGCGTCGATGACCTCGCGCCGTTCCCGCGCCTGAGCCAGTCCGGCGTCATCGGCGGCGCGCACATCGGCTATAACTATCAGGTTTCGCAGTTCGTCTTCGGCCTCGAAGGCGATGTGAACGGGGCCTCGACGCGCGCCAGCAACACTTCGGCCGGCCTCTTCTATGGCCTGCACGAGAACGAGGACTTCTCGATCCGTGGCCGTATCGGTTACGCCTTCGACCGCATCCTCGTCTACGCAACGGGTGGTGGCGCCTACGGCAACTTCCACACCTCGTATAACGACGGCGTCGCGTTCGACAGCTTCAACAACGGCCACTTCGGCTGGACGGTTGGCGGCGGTATCGAATACGCCATCGACAACAACTGGTCGGTCCGTGCGGAATACCGCTACACCGACTACGGTCGTCAGACCGACTCGCCGGTCTTCTCGGATGTCGACGGTTTCGTCACCCACCACATCCGCGACAACCGCGTGCAGGCGGGCTTCTCGTACAAGTTCGACATGTTCGCGCCGCCGGCGCCGATCGTGTCCAAGTACTGAGATCGGCTTTTCAGCGAATCGGAAAACCCGGCCCTTGTGGCCGGGTTTTTCTTTGGGCCGTGGCGCCCTTTCGGCCCGGGCCGATCCGGCCGCTGTTTTCTGAGGCTTGCGGCGGCGGCGCGGACATGGCACTTGACCGCGATGACGCGTGAGCCCTCGGCGGCGGAGCCCGCCAATCCGCCCAAAATTTCCTTCGTCTCGCTCGGTTGCCCCAAGGCCCTGGTCGACAGCGAGCGAATCATCACCCGGCTGCGCGCCGAAGGCTACGAGCTGACCCGCAGCCATGCCGGCGCCGACGCGGTCATCGTCAACACCTGCGGCTTCCTCGACAGCGCCAAGGCCGAATCGCTCGCCGCCATCGGCGCCGCGCTCGACGAAAACGGCAAAGTGATCGTCACCGGCTGCATGGGAGCCGAATCGGAGACGATCCGCGCTGCCTATCCCCATGTCCTTTCGATCACGGGACCGCAGGCCTATGAGAGCGTCGTCAACGCCGTCCATGCGGCAATTGCGCCGCCGCACGATCCGTTCGTCGATCTCGTGCCGGCACAAGGCATCAAGCTCACGCCGCGCCACTACGCCTATGTGAAGATTTCCGAAGGCTGCAACAACCGCTGCTCCTTCTGCATCATCCCGCGGCTGCGCGGCGATCTCGTTTCGCGATCTGCCGCCGATGTCCTGCGCGAGGCGGAAAAGCTCGTTGCCGCCGGCGTCAAGGAACTGCTGGTCATCTCGCAGGATACCGGCGCCTATGGGCTCGATCTGCGTTATGCGGAAAGCACGCTCGGCGACCGGCAGGTGCGCGCCAAATTCATCGACCTCGCGCGCGAGCTCGGCAGTCTCGGCGCCTGGGTGCGGCTGCATTATGTCTATCCCTATCCGCATATCGACGAGGTGATCGGCCTAATGGCCGAAGGCACAGTGCTGCCCTATCTCGACATCCCCTTGCAGCACGCAAGCCCGAGCGTCTTGAAGGCAATGCGGCGCCCGGGCGATCAGGAAAAGACGCTCGATCGAATCAAGGCTTGGCGAGCCGCCTGCCCGGATCTCGCCTTACGCTCGACCTTCATTGTCGGCTTTCCCGGCGAGACCGAAGCGGACTTCGAATTTCTCCTCGCCTGGCTCAGCGAAGCGCGGCTCGACCGGGTCGGCGCGTTCAAATACGAGCCCGTCGCCGGCGCTGCGGCCAACGATCTCGGCCTGCCGCCGGTCGCAGCGGAGATCGCGGAAGAGCGCTATCGTCGCTTCATGCAGCACCAGCAGACGATCAGCGCCAATTTGCTCAAACGCAAAACCGGACGGCATCTACACGTTATCATCGACAAGGCCGGCACCACGGTGGCCGAAGGCCGCAGCAAGGCCGACGCGCCGGAGATCGATGGCAAGGTCTATGTCGCAAGCCGCCGGCCGCTTCGTCCCGGCGACATCGTCCTGGTCAAGATCGAGCGCGCCGACGCCTACGACCTTTACGGCACCGCCGCATAGCCTATTTCGCCTCGTTGCCGCCGGGGGTCGCCGACGGCGGAATGACCGGCGTCTCGCTCGGACTCTGAGGCGGCGGTTTCTTCGTCATATCTGGATCGTTGTCATGCTTCGGCGTGATGATTCCATCGCGCGGCGGATTGACGGGACCCATATGCTGCTTTTCCGGAATGGTCGTGTTCGGCTTAGCGGCCGAGCCCGGACTTTGCGCCCAAGCCGCGATCGGCGGCGCGGCCGCCGTCGATGCGACAATCATCAAAACCGTGCCGGACCGCGACAGTCTGTGAGTCTCTGGCATGAGCGGCGTCTCCTGTGGGGAGGACGAACGCCTGTCTCACGCGGCTGTTCCAGCGCGGCCGCAGCCGCTCAAGGCTGGTGCGTCTCCAAATCGACCCCGTCCTTCTTCGCCAGGGCCTGATCGGAGAGCTGCGTCTCGAATTTCTTCTCGTGCTGGCGCAGCACGACGAAGAAGGCGACGATGACGCCAACGGCAAATAAAAGGCCGACCACACCCAGCGGACCGCTGACGCGCGTCATGGCATCGCCGAAGAAATAGCCGCCGAGCCCCATCACCGCCGCCCAAGTGACGACGCCCGCCGCATTGAACAGGAAAAACAGCCGGAAATCATAGCGATTGAGACCGGCGAGCAGCGCGGCAATGACGCGCAGGACAGCAACGAACCGCCCGAAGAACACGATCTTGCCGCCGTGGCTTTGAAAGAGATGCCGGCCGAGCGCGAGCCGGTTTTCCGTCAGCCCGATCCATTTGCCGTACTTGCTCAGGAATTCGGCGCCGATGGCGCGGCCGATCCAATACCCGCCCGTACCCCCGAGGATGCCGCCGGCGATCGCAACCAGCAAAACCGTCGCAATATCGAGCCGCCCGGTCGCACCGGCATAGATCGCTGCCAGCACCAGCGCCGTCTCGCCGGGCAGTGGCGACCCTGCCCCTTCCAGCAGCACAACCATAAAGACGACCGCATAACCGTGGCGCGCGATCAACGGGTGGAAATCGATCCCAAAAAACAAATGACCTCCTAAGCGGGCATTGCGGGCATCGGCTTGAAAGCGCGATGCGGCTTCGAAAATTCCATGTCTTCGAAAAGACCTAGGCACACCATGCGAGACTTGCGACCGGATGTTGAGGGCCGCCGCCGCACCCGAGCCGCGGCCGATATCACATCATTATCTTGTGATATATAACAATTGTCACAAAATTCTGGCAAAATCCCGCGGCTCGACCTATATCCCTATCCGCTCCTTCAGCTTTTTGGGAAAACGCGGCGTGATGCAAGTCGTTTCGGCAAACCGGCTCAGCGACGGATTGGTCGTCTACCTCGATTCGAAGGGGAATTGGGTGGAATCGCTCGCGGGCGCGGCGGTTTTTTCGGCACAGCCGGAGATCGAGGCCGCGCTTCAACAGGCCCAGGCCGCCGTGGCCGAGAATAAAGTCGTCGAAGCTATTGCCGTGCCGGTCGAGCAAGGCACAGATGGGCTGCATGCGATCAGCCTGCGCAACGCCATTCGCGAGCTGGGACCGACCGTTGCTTATAAGACATCGCCGCACGATGGTTTTGGATCGAATCGATCCAAAACCATGGACGTGATCGATTCTAATAATCCAGGGCGGGATTTACGCGAAAAACCGGTGTCCACTTTTTCGCATCCCACTCTGACGGCGCGGAGCTGACATGTATCGTTACGATGAATTCGATGCGGCCTTTGTCGCGGAGCGAGTCGCGCAGTTCAAAGACCAAGTCGCGCGCCGGCTGTCCGGCGAATTGACCGAGGATCAGTTCCGGCCGCTCCGGCTGATGAACGGCATCTACCTGCAATTGCACGCCTATATGCTGCGCGTCGCGATCCCCTACGGGACGTTGTCGCCGCGCCAGTTGCGCAAACTCGCGCATATCGCCCGGCGTTACGACAAGGGCTATGGCCATTTCACCACACGGCAGAACATCCAATTTCATTGGCCGGCGCTGGCCGATTGCCCGGACATTTTGAGCGAGCTCGCCAGCGTCGAAATGCACGCCATCCAGACGTCGGGCAATTGCGTCCGCAATGTCACGGCCGACCAATTCGCCGGCGCCGCCGCGGACGAGATCGAGGACCCGCGGCCCTATTGCGAACTGCTGCGGCAATGGTCGTCGCTCAATCCGGAATTCTCTTATCTGCCGCGCAAATTCAAGATCGCGATCGCCGGCGCGCCGCGCGACCGGGCCGCGATCCAGGTGCATGATATCGGCTATCACATCGTCCGAAATGCGGACGGCGAGATCGGCTTTGCCGCTTACGTCGGCGGCGGTCTCGGCCGCTCGCCCTTCGTCGCCTATAAGATCCGCGATTTCGTCCCCAAGGCCGATCTGATCAATTACACAGCCGCGATTTTGCGCGTGTATAATCTCGAAGGTCGCCGCGACAATAAATTCAAGGCGCGCATCAAGATTCTCGTGCACGAGAAAGGCGCCGAGGCGATGCGCGAGGCGGTCGAAGCCGAATTCGCCCGCAGCCGCGACCCGGACGTGGTGCTGACACCGGCGATCATCGACCGGGTCAAGAGCTATTTCGCCCTGCCCGATCTGCCGTCGCGGCTCGTGCCGGCGCAGAATTTCGAAGCCCGCCGGGCGCAGGACGCCGACTTCGCCCATTTCGCCGCCCAAAACGTCGTCGCGCATAAAGTGGCGGGCTACGGCGTCGTCTCGATTTCGTTGAAGCCGATCGGCGGCATTCCCGGTGACATCACGGCCGAGCAGATGGAGACGGTTGCCGATCTCGCCGCGACCTATGCGCATCACGAGATCCGCGTCGCGCATGAGCAGAATCTCGTCTTGCCGCATGTCGCGCTCGACGACCTGCCGGCGGTCTACGACCGACTGAGGGCCGCGGGGCTCGCCACCGCCAACATCGGCCTCGTCACCGACATTATCGCCTGCCCCGGCCTCGATTATTGCTCGCTGGCGACGGCGCGCTCGATCCCGGTCGCGCAGCGCATTTCCGAGCGCTTCGGCGACAACGGCCGCGCCGCCGAAATCGGCGAGCTGCACATCAATATTTCCGGCTGCATCAATGCCTGCGGCCATCACCATGTCGGCCACATCGGCATTCTCGGC
>NZ_CANSHK010000027.1:0-46816 GCF_947646745.1 uncultured Methylovirgula sp.
TGACGACGAACGTATAAGGCCGCTGCAGCGCGATCCTGACAATGCCGATCATGCGACAGAATATTCCTACTTTGTCTTCCGCCGACTGAGCGGAGACATCTGAATGATAAGAGCTTTGACTGAGTCCGCGCTCTGGCTGGACCGGCTGGCGTATAACGCGCGAGAATATACGAGGTAATTAAAAAAAAATTCGAACGTGACACGAAAACGAGAGGTAGGCGCGAGTGACTATTTTCCTCACGCGCATCATGACTGTTGCGCGATCTTTGAGACGCCAATTGATAGTTTTTAATTAGGGGATTCGCATCGACGAATTTCGTAAAGAAATCGATCCAAAACCAAGCTCATAAATCATCTGCCGTGTGAAACAGAGATTATATTGCGCTTTTTAATTTGGAGATTCGAAATAGAGAGTAAGCTTTCGCTGCGCCTCACCCCCACCCATTTTGTGAGGCGCGTCAGTAGACGGCCCTTCTCCCGCAGAAGGGCCGTTTTGCCGTACTGGTATTTTTTCCGCTCTCGCGGCCGGTGCCGGACGATCACGTTTCCGTGTAAAGCAGTGGTCCGTAAAAACTAGAAAATCGTTCGGTGCAACGTGCCTCTATGTGGGAGGCTTTCGTTTCTCGAAGAATGTAGGAATGCGGCCATCGAACGCGATACGCTGGGCGCACCACGGTTGGTTTCAGGCCCTTTGCTCGTTTCCGTCTCGCAAGAGAATGTAAATCGCCGGAATAACCAAAACCGTCAGAAGCGTCGACGAGGCAAGCCCAAACAAGAGCGAAATGGCGAGCCCTTGAAAGATCGGGTCGAGCAAGATCGTCGCCGCGCCGATCATAGCCGAGATCGCGGTGAGGAGGATGGGCTTGAAGCGCACCGCGCCGGCATGGAGCAAAATCTCACGCAAAGTCCTGCCCTCCCCTGCGCCATGGCGAATGAAATCGACAAGCAGAATTGAATTGCGGACGATGATTCCCGCGAGTGCGATGAAGCCGATCATCGACGTTGCGGTAAACGGTGCATGAAATAGCCAGTGGCCGAGCACGATGCCGATCAACGTCAAGGGAATCGGCGTCAGGATCACGAGCGGAAGTTTGAAACTGCCGAATTGTGCGACGACCAGAAAGTAAATGCCGAGGATCGCGACGCCGAAAGCCGCACCCATGTCGCGGAAGGTCACATAGGTGATCTCCCACTCGCCATCCCAGAGCAGCGTCGGCTTGCTTTCATCTTTGGGCTGGCCATGCAGGGCGATCGCCGGCCGCGGCAGCTTGCCCCAATCGTGATGCGCGATGGCATCATCCACCGAGAGCATGCCGTAGATCGGCGCTTCGAAGGCACCGGCGAGCTCGCCCGTGACCATATCGGCGAAATGGCC
Organism: uncultured Methylovirgula sp.; assembly: GCF_947646745.1. Lineage (NCBI taxonomy): Bacteria > Pseudomonadati > Pseudomonadota > Alphaproteobacteria > Hyphomicrobiales > Beijerinckiaceae > Methylovirgula > uncultured Methylovirgula sp. Next base: position 1,376 of record NZ_CANSHK010000027.1, read on the forward strand.
GTCGCGGCGGAAGATGACCGGCGTGCCCTGCTCCATCGCGGTGTGCACGACCTCGCCCAACTCGACGATGCGATTGCTGCCCGGCAGCACGTTGGCGGGAACTGGCGTCGAAGCCAGCCGTTCGGTCCAGGCAAGATCGCTCTTGGGCAGGCCGATGACGATGCCGATCGGCGTGCGCTCGGCGCCGCGGTAGGAATAGCCGACCGAGACGCCGCCAAGCAGCATGCGGATCGTGTCATAGACATCGCTTTGCTCGACGCCGAAGAATTCGAGCCGGTCTTGGTCGATCGAAATGCGCAGGCGCGGGCGCGGATGTCCGTAGGAATCGTCGACATCGACGATGTAGGGAATGGACTTGAAGATCTTTTTGACTTCTTCCGCTTCGGCGCGTCGCGTCGCCGCATCGGGGCCGTAAATCTCCGCCAGCAATGTCGCAAGGACAGGCGGCCCGGGCGGCACTTCGACGACTTTCATCACCGATCCCGTCGGCAAAGAGAGCCCCGCAAGCTTGTGGCGCAGATCAAGCGCGATGGCGTGGCTCGTGCGGGCGCGCTCCGCTTTGGGTGAAAGGTTGATCTGCAGCTCGCCGAGTTCCGGCGATTCGCGCCCGTAGTAGTGGCGGACGAGGCCGTTGAAGTTGAAGGGCGCCGCGGTGCCGGCATAGGCCTGCATCGAAATGACCTCGGGCATGGATTGCGCGATTCCCGCCGCGGCGAAGAGCTTGCGCTCGGTGTCTTCGAGGCTCGCGCCCTCCGGCAAGTTGAGCACGACATCGAGTTCGGATTTGTTGTCGAACGGCAGCAGCTTGACGGTTACGGTCTTCGTCGCAAAGAGCAGGCAAACGAGAACCGTGGCCACCCCGACCGCACCGAGGAAGATGGCGGCAGCGCGGCGCGAACGCACGATCGGCTGCGCCATGCGCCGATAGAGCGCGCCTAATTTTCCGCCGTCTCCGCTTTCATGCTCGTGGCTTGCGGCCGCGGGGCGCGCGGGCGTCAGCCTCAGCATCAGCCAGGGCGCGACAACGACCGCCACAAAAAACGAAAACAGCATTGCGGCCGAGGCATTCGCCGGGATCGGCGCCATATAGGGGCCCATCAGACCGGAGACGAACAGCATGGGCAGCAATGCCGCGATGACGGTCAGCGTCGCGACGACGGTCGGGTTGCCGACCTCAGCGACGGCTTCGATGGCCGCCTGCGTCCGGTCGCGACCATCGTGCATCGCCCAATGGCGGGCGATGTTCTCGACGATGACGATCGCGTCGTCGACCAAGATACCGATCGAAAAAATAAGCGCGAAAAGGCTGACGCGATTGATCGTATAGCCCATCAATTCGGCAGCGAAGAGCGTCAGCAGGATGGTCGTCGGGATCACCACCAAAGTCACGAGCGCTTCGCGGCGCCCGATGGCGAAAGCGATCAGCACGACGATGGAGACGGTGGCAAGCGCCAGATGAAACAAGAGCTCGTTGGCTTTTTCGTTGGCCGTCGCGCCATAGTCGCGTGTCACCTCGACATTGATGTCGTTTGGGATCAGGCTCCCCTTCAAGCTGTCGACGCGGGCGATGATGTCGCGCGCGACGACGACCGCATTGGCGCCGGCGCGCTTGGCGAAGGCGACCGTGACGGCGGGCGCACGGGTCCATGGCCCCGCCCCGCCTGGCCTGTAGGTCCACACGCGATGCTCGACAGGCGCGCCGCCGACGACAACCTTTGCCACGTCGCGGACATAGACCGGACGTCCGTCGCGTGTCGTGATGAGCAAAAGGCCGATATCCGGCACGCCGGAAAGCGTCTGTCCTGCCGCGACGTTCGGCTCGGTGCCGGCATCGCGCACCGTTCCGGCAAGAAAAGAACGGTTCGCGCCTTGCACTTTGCCGACGAGCTGCTCGAGCGTGACGCCGAAGAGCGCGAGCTTTTCCGGGTCGGGCTCGACCCTGATCTGCTCGGCGGTGCCGCCGGCAATATAGCTCAAGCCGATATTGTCCACCTTGATAAGCTCGGTGCGCAGCCGGTCGGCGAGCTCGTAGAGATCCTTGTCGGTCCAGCGCGCCGCCGCGTCTGGCTTCGGCGACAGGGTCAGCGTTGCGATCGCCACGTCATTAATGCCGCGGCCGACGATCAATGGCTCCGGAATGCCGGTCGGGATACGGTCGTAATTGGCGCGAATTTTCGCCTGAACGCGCAGGATTGCATCATCTTCGCTGGTACCGACGAAGAAACGCGCCGTCACCATGACGCGATCGTCCTGCGTCTGACTATAGACATGCTCGACGCCGTTGATGCCTTTGACGATCGCTTCGAGCGGCTTGGTCACGAGTTCGACGGCGTCGGGGGCCTTCAGCCCGTCCGCATTGACCACGATGTCGACCATCGGCACGCTGATCTGCGGTTCTTCCTCGCGCGGGATGGTCGTCACCGCGATCAAGCCGGCAATCACGGCTGCCATCAGAAACAGGGGCGTGAGCGGCGAGCGGATTGTGGCTTGCGTGAGCCTGCCGGAAATGCCGAGCTTCATGGCTGCACCAGGACGTCGCCTGCCTGCAATCCGGAGAGGATTTCGAGCGCATCCGGCATGTCCGGGCGCGGCTGCTCGCGCCCGCGCTGGATCGGCACCTCGATCGTCGTGCCATTCGCTTGACGAAGACGGGCATAATCAAGCCCGAAGCGGGTCACGATGAAATGCGCCGGCACGATGAAAGCGCGGCGCTCGCCGCCGGAAATCCAGACCTCGATCCGCTCTCCCAAAAAATAATCGCCGAGACCCGCCACTTGCGCGTCGGCGACGACCCGGCCGTTTTCGATCTGCGGATAGACCAGCGCGATCTTACCGAACGTCACGCCTTGCTTGCCGATGTCGCGGCCGTCGATGCGAACCTCGTCGCCGGCCTTCAGAAAACGCGCGTGACGCTCGGGTACGCGCAGCCGCAGCACAAAATCGGCGCGCGCGATGTCCGCAATCGTCTCGCCGCTCATGACGACGGTGTCGGCGGTCACCGGAACTTTGAGGACCCGCCCCGCCGTGGGCGCAAGCACCTGGCCTTCGGTCAGTTGCTGTTCGAGTACCGAGCGCTCGGCAATGCGCGCCTTCAGCGCGTTGGCCGCCACATCGGCTGCGGTTGTCGCCGCATCGAATTGCGCCTTGCTCACGATGCCGCGCGCGACCAATGCCGCGGCGCGCGCGAGATCCGTCTGCGCCTGCTCGAGCTGCGCCTTGAGCCCCGCGATTTGCGCGTCGAGCGCCGATTTTTGCAGCGTCAGCTTCTCATCGCCGATGGTGGCGACGATCTGCCCCGCTTGGACCCAATCGCCTTCCCGCACCGAAAGGCTCGCAATGGTGCCGCCGGTGCGCACCCGCGCCGGCACGACTTCGCGGCTTTCGACAGTGGCGAAGACCGCCTTTTCGTCGGCTATCGTGGCCGGCTCGACGGTGAATGTCTGTGCGGCCCTCGCCGGAACAGCCGGAAGGGCGAGCGACATCGCGAGGAAAATAAATGCCGTACGCATCGCGCTTACTTTCGCCGGTTTGGCTAGCGTCGGCCAAATAGGCCGGACACGAACGAAGACGAGGGCGGTATCGTCGGCAGTCGCGCCGCTTTCCAGGCATCGATCCCGCCGGCAAGATGCGTGGTGTGAGCAACGCCTCTCGCTAAGCATTTTTCGACGGCTTTTGCCGAACGTGAGCCGGCCTTGCAGTGGAAAACGACGTCGCGAACGTCGGGCGAGGGTAGCACCGATGGATCAAATGTCGAGAGCGGCATGAGCACAGCCCCCGGGATGCGCTGCGCCGCATATTCGTTCGGTTCACGCACATCGACGAGAAGGATACGATTGGCCTCAAGCGCCTCATGAACGGCGGCCGGCGTGAGCTCTTGCAGACGGTTGCGGGCGGTCATTGCTCTTAGTCCCTTTTTTCTTCCGGGGCGCCGATTTGGGTTCGGCCGCGTCCGGCTCGCACATCGGTTGCGGGCCGCAATAGATGCGGTAAAGCGTTTTGAGGACCTCTTGCGCCGGGCCGCTCGCGATCGAATACCAGATCGTCTGTCCCTCGCGCCGCGCCATCACGATCCCATCCTTGCGCAGCAAGGCTAGATGCTGCGAGACGGTCGAATCGCGAATGCCAAGAAAATCGGCCATCTCACCGACCGAGCGCTCGCCATCGATGAGCTGGCAGACGATGAGAAGGCGGTGCCGGTTGGCAAGCGATTTCAAGAGCTCGCTCGCTTGTCCTGCCGCCGCGTCCATTGCTAGGGGAGATACCTTCATAGATACGAAAATACGTCGATGTTGCGGGGTGTCAAGGTTCTGCGCGCCGCGAGATCATATTTTTTTGTACATAGTTGCGTATATTCGAGACAGCGTATATTTAAGGGATGAACAATACGACGCGAGGAGACAGCGATGGCTGAGATCGTGGTAATCGGTGCGGGCTTGAGTGGAACCTTGATGGCTTATGAGCTTGTGCCGCAGTTGCGCAAAGGCGACCATTTGACCCTCATCGGCGAGGATCCGAGCTTCCATTTCGTCCCGTCGAACCCGTGGGTTGCGATTGGCTGGCGCAAGCCGGCCGATATCAAGATCGACCTAACGCAGATCGTCCAGCGCAAGAAGATCAGTTTCATCACCAGCGGCGCGAAGCGCATTCATCCCAGTGAGAAGCGCATCGAGATCGAGGGCGGTGGCGAGCTCCACTATGATTATCTGGTGATCGCGACCGGGCCTGAACTCGCCTTCGACGAAATTCCGGGCTTCGGTCCCGGCCATTTTACGCAGTCGGTCTGCCATGTCGATCATGCCACAAAAGCCTACGATGCTTTCGAGAAATTTTGTGCCGCGCCCGGCCCTATCGTCGTCGGCGCCGTCCAGGGCGCTTCATGCTTCGGGCCGGCTTATGAATTTGCCCTGATCCTCGATACCGAGTTGAAACGTCGTGGCCTGCGCGACCGCGTTCCTATGACGTTTGTGACGCCAGAACCTTATATCGGTCATCTCGGACTCGATGGCGTGGGCGACACGAAGACCGTCCTCGAAAGCGAATTGCGCGAGCGGCATATCAAATGGATCACCAACGCGCGGGTGAAGGCAGTCACGGACGGCGCCGTTGAAATCGAGGAGATCGCCGAGGCTGGCACGGTCGCGAAGACCCACCAGCTTCCCTTCGCCTATGCGATGATGATTCCGGGCTTCCGCGGCGTCGGCGCCGTGCGCGGCATCGACAAGCTCACCAATCCGCGCGGCTTCATCGTCGTCGATCAATACCAGCGTAATCCGGCCTATCCGGAGATTTTCGCAGTCGGTGTCTGCGTCGCCATCGCGCCGGTCGGAGCGACCCCGGTACCGGTCGGCGTACCGAAGACCGGCTTCATGATCGAATCGATGGTCACCGCCACCGCGGAAAATATCGGTGCTGTACTCAGGGGCAAGAATGTTTCGCACCAGCCGACATGGAATGCCGTCTGTCTTGCCGATTTCGGCGACGGCGGCGTTGCCTTCGTCGCGCAGCCGCAAATCCCGCCGCGCAACGTCAATTGGTCTGCCAAAGGTGCATGGGTGCATCTGGCGAAAGTGGCTTTCGAGAAATATTTTCTGCGCAAGGTCCGGCGCGGCGAAAGCGAACCTTTCTACGAGCGCTTTCTGATGAACAAGCTTAACATCAAGAAGCTCAAGCAGTCGGCTTGAGGCATCGGCGCATGCACGGAGAAAAGATGAACGAAAACGGAGATGTGACATGAACCTCGATCGGGCGGTGATTTCATTCGCTGGCGTCATGGTCCTGGTCAGCCTCGCCCTGACTTATTTTCTCAGCCCTTATTGGCTACTTTTGACGCTCTTCATCGGCGTGAACCTTTTACAAGCCGGATTCACGGGCTTCTGCCCTGCCGCTTGGGCGTTCAAGAAGATCGGTATCCGCGCCGGCCATGCGTTCCGCTAATTGCCGGCTATTGCGAAGACGGAGGAGACCATAATGCACATGGATTGGCCGCGGCTTGCTGCCGAGTTTTCCCAACCGCTGAAAGAATTGCGGGCCGGAACTCCGGAGACCATGCGCGCCTTTTCGAGCCTCGCCCGTGCGGCATTGGAGGCCAAGGCGCTCGATACCAAGACCAAGGAACTCATCGCGCTCGGCATCGCCGTCGCGGTCCGTTGCGACGCCTGCATCGCCTTCCATGCCGAGGCGGCGGTCAAGCAGGGCGCAAGCCGCGATGAGCTGATGGAAACGATGGGTATGGCGATTTATATGGGCGCTGGCCCAAGCGTCATGTACGCGGCGCAGGCTGTGGAAGCTTTTGACCAGTTTGCGGCACCCACAAGGGCCGCAGAAGCGGTGGTCAAATAGCGTCCGCCGCCACGTCCCGCCCACTATAGACCAAATGGATAAGTCTCCGGCTCGCCATGCGGACGCCCACTTGCCAGCGGCGTGACCGCTCGCGTCTCGGCGAACCAGACGAAGGCGTCGAACTGGTCGGCGAGAATGGCCTGGAAATAATGACTCAGAAACTCCGTCTCCGGCCGGTAGATGACGCCGATCGCGCGTTCGAGCCGCGGTTTCGACAGCACGGCCCTTAGTTCTGCTCGGTCGCTCCGCCGCCAATCTGTCAGGCCGCGTGCGATGCCAGTCTGCAGAAACAGATGTTCATGACTGTCGCGCCGCGCCGGTAACACCTTTTTCACTTCCATCGGTCCGTCCCATTCGCTGGCCGCGGCGACAGTTCCGCGGTCCGTTCCGAAGCCGATGAGGACCGCCTCGTCGCCGAAGGCTGCACGGCAAGACTCGCCGATATTGAATTCGCCCTGCCAGCCCATCGCGGTCGCGGCAGCATTACCGATATGCGAATTGTGCGCCCAAACGACGGCCTTGGCGGCTTTTCCGCGCGCCGCGAGCAGTCGCGCGAGCGTGTCGAACATGTGACGGTCGCGCAGGTTCCAGGACTCGCGCGAGCTGCGATACATCAGCCGATAATAATGCTCGGCCGCTTGCACGACGCGCGCGTTCTGCGCTGCATCGAAAAAGGCCTCGCCATCATGGCGAATATAATCGAGCCGCTTGTCGAGCAAACTGCGCAATTCCGCAACGACGACGTCCTCGCAGGGCGATTCACGCAGATGCAGCGCGGCCTCGCCGTAGCCGGCAGGATCATCCTGCCACGGGGTCAGACAAGCATAACGCCGGCGGGCTGCTTTGGCACCGTCGGGATCGACGCGGTCGAGATAAGCAAGAACAGCGGCGATCGACCGGCCTAGGCTGTAGATGTCGAGTCCCCGAAACTCGACACGCGCATCAGGCGCTGCCCTCTCATTATGCGCGCGCAGCCAGGTCACGAAATCGTGCATTTCGACATTGCGCCACATCCAAGTCGGAAACCGGCCGAAGGCCGCTTCCGCCGACGGCTGGTGGGCATGAAAGCGCACATAGCGGTCAATCCACGCCGCGTCCGGCCAGTCTGCCTCTACAGCGACAATGTTAAACCCATGGACCTCGATCAGCCGACGCGTGATGGCAGCCCGCGCGCGATAAAATTCCGATGTGCCATGGCTGCCCTCCCCGAGAAGGACGACAGTGGCGTCTCCGAAGCTATCGAAGAACGGTCCGAACTCATCCCACCGTTCCGGCGGCGGCAACGGCGCACAAAAGCGGCGCAGGATCGAAACATCTTTCTCGTTCTCCTCGATCGGAAAACGATCCGTAGTAAGGATATTGGCCATCATCCCGTCTCCGCGCCCGTCATGCCGCCAGAGATACGGTGGTGGCCTGGGGGCCTTTGTTGCCGTCTTCTTCGACGAAACGAACCTCAGCTCCGACCTTCAACCGGTCGAAGGCGCCATCAAGGACGCTATTGCGGTGAAAATAGATTTCGCGCCCGTCTCCGGTCTCGATGAAACCATAGTCCTCGCCGGCAATGAGTCTCGCTACGCGGCCGCGTTCGGGCGCGATATCCTGTTTGACGTCACCGCGCATCTCCCGAACAGAATCTTCGATCTGGCGTCGCGCCGCCGCGAAGGCATCCTTGATCGCGACGGAAATATGCTCGTGCTGATGGATATCGCCATGCGTCTTATTGACGATGACATCCTTATGCTGCGGCAGCGCGATGCGAATGTCGATCTTGAACAGCGCACCCTTGCGATGATGCAACAAACTCGGTGCCGTCACGACCACGGTGCAAGCGGTGATCCTGTCAAAGAATTTTTCAAGCCGCCTCGCCTCCCTCTCTATTTCGGCGCGAATTTGCTCGGAAGGCTCGCAATTGCGGAAGCTGATCTCTAAGGGTACTTGCATCGGAGCACCTGTTTTTGGATTAACGGCCTACGGCGCTCGTCGAATCCGCCGGCTGAAGCGCGGCGAGAATTTCGCGGACTTCCGTATCGGAAACTTGGCGGAAATCGGAATAATAAAATCCCACCGCTCCGAATTCTTCGTAGGACTCGAGGCATACGATGGTGTCGGCTTCACCCTGAAGCTGCCGCAGCGTCTCGCTTGGCGCGACGGGCACCGCCAAAATCAGCATTTCAGGCCCTTGCTTTCGCACGGAGCGCAGAGCCGCGCGGGTTGACGCCCCCGTGGCTATGCCGTCGTCGATCAGAATAGCGACCCGGCCTTTTAATTGGGGATGCGGCCGTTCGCCGACATAAAGCCGCCGGCGCCGTTGGATTTCGGCCAGTTCGCGCGTGCAGACGGATGCGAAGTCCGCCTCAGAAATGCGTGCCGCCTCGATAACGTCCTCGTTGCGCACGATCAAAGGCGCGGCGCCATCGACAACTGCACCCATCGCCAATTCTGGATGAAACGGAACGCCGATTTTGCGGACGAGCACAAGGTCAAGCGGTGCATCGAGCGCATGTGCCACTTCGGCCGCGACCGGAACGCCGCCGCGCGGCAATGCGAGAACGATAGGCGCCTTATTCTTATAAGAGAGCAGCGCCTTGGCGAGGCGTCGCCCCGCATCTGCACGATCGTGAAAAGGCATGTCGTTTCCCTTAATGCATCGCAGCCGCGGTCCCGGATCGAGATGTCAGATTGAGAATAAACCACTCCTCGGCGTATTCGCTGACCTTTTCCAGCGCGCCGGCTTCTTCGAATAGATGCGTTGCGCCCGGTATGATGCGTAAAGCCTTGCGCGCCCGTAACTGCGCTAAAGCGCGTTCGTTCATTTCGACGACAGGTTCATCGTTGCCGCCAACGATAAGCAAGGTCGGTGCGCTGACCGAAGCAAGCGCCGGCCCGGCAAGATCCGGCCGGCCGCCGCGTGAGACAATTGCGCCGACGCGATCGCGCAGTCGGGCTGCCGCCACGAGCGCGGCACCCGCGCCGGTGCTTGCGCCAAAGAATCCGAGCGGCAGGTAAGAGAGTTCAGGCTGCCGGTCGATCCATTCCACCGCGAAAGCGAGGCGATCAGCCAGCAGCGGAATATCAAACACGTTGCGTCTGTCTGCTTCCTCCGACGGCGTCAAAAGATCGAGCAAGAGGGTGGCGAAATGCGCCTGGTTGAGCTTGCCAGCTACGGCTGAATTTCGCGGGCTGAAGCGGCTTGAGCCGCTGCCATGCGCAAAGACGATGATGCCGCGCGGCGATGCAGGCAGACGCAAAGTGGCGCCGAGCCCCAAGCCCGGCAATTGAAGATCACGTGCCTTAACTGCGACTTGCTCTGCCGTCATCGCTGAGCACCCCTGCGCACCTCGCGACCAATGGCAATAACTTCCGCGGATCGACACGCCTGGCATTGACAAAAATCAAATGAATGCCGCGCCGTGCTTCGGTTTGCTCAGCAACTTGACGCGCGACGCGCGGAGACCGGCGGCGTCGATCAGATGACGGGCGCCACACCGCCGCAGGCTAATCGATCGCCCAGCGTGCCAGGAGTTGGGTTTTGATCTGGTCGAGGGCAAAGGCGAACACAACGGTTGCGCCGGACAGAGCCAAAATGACCGCGGGCGGCAATTTCTGCATCAGAACGCCAGCCAGTGCGAATCCGGTTACGACGGCAATGTCGGCCAGCGTGCAGAAAAGCATGGTCCGCGTTGGCCGCGAGCACCAGAAATGACCGCGTTCGCGCAGGACATAGACGACCGCCTGCCCGGCGAAGACGAGCATGACAAAGGTCAGGGTCTGCATTTGGCCGATGCTCAAATGATATCGAAACCATGCGATGGCGAGAATGCCGATGCAAAAGGCGAATTTGAACAAAGCGAGCGGAACGGCAGCGAACATGAGATTGCCGACGCGCCAAGCGTTCGGCTTCGGCGATGGCGTCGCTCGGTCCGCCGTCCGCGCCATGCTGACGAAGTCATTGGTCAGCATGGACAGCGCCTGCAGGAGAGGCGTAAGCACGAGATGGCCGGTCAGCACCAGGCCGGCGCCGAGCACGACCAGCGCCACGCATTTGTTGACGAGGATGCTCAACGTATAGGTCAACACGCGACGGAAGACGATGCGCCCCTCGCGGATTGCCGCGACAATCCCGCCAAGACCCGGATCGGTCAATACGATGCCGGCGGCGGCCTTGGCGACGTCGGTGGCGGTCGAAACGGCTATGCCCATCTGCGCTTGCCGCAAAGCCGGGGCGTCGTTGGCGCCGTCGCCGCACATGCCGACAGCATGGCCGCCGTTTTGCAGGGCTTTGACGAGGCGAAATTTTTGCTCTGGGAACACACCGGCATAGACGGCGAAATCGTCAGGATTCGCGCGGTCTGGAATTTGTCCGGGCGGGCAGATGCGGCCGTCGAGTCCGATTTCGTGGGCGACTGTTGCCGCGGTCGCGGCGGCATCGCCCGTGACCATGACAGGCTGCACGCCCAGGGCACGAAGCTCTTGCAGCAGAGCGGCTGAGTCGGCACGCGGCGGATCGCTCAGCGCGATCAGCCCGACCAACGCTATCGCACCCTGCGGCCCTGCCGCGACCGCAAGGGTGCGGTATCCGACGCGCGAGAGACGCTGCAATGCGGCCTCGGCCTCGGCGTCGAGCGGTGCGACGTCGGACGGTGCACCCTTGCAGATGTAAACGGTTCGTCCGTCCGCATCGCGTGCGAGGGTTTCGGCTTTTTTGCGCGCCGGGTCGAAGGGGATGAAGCGTTCCGCAGTTGGCACGGGTCGCGTCGCGGTCTGTGCCCGTGCCGCCTTGCGGATCGCCGCATCGACCGGATCCTGACCCTCGGCCGAACTGGCAAGGGCGGCGAAGGCAAGGACGTCGCCAGCCGTCCACCCGTCCGCAAGCGGCCGCACCTCAGCGACCTCGAGCCGGTTGTTGGTCAGCGTCCCGGTCTTGTCGGCGCAAAGGACGTCGATCGTCGCCGCCTCGTGGAGTGCGCTGAGCCGGGTGAGCAAGACGCCCTTGAGAGTGAGCGATTGTGCACCCAAAGCCGCGCCCAAGGTGAAAGTCGCCGGCAACGCAACCGGCACGGCGGAGAGAAGCGCGGTCAGGACGAGCTGTAAGATTTGATCGCTGGGCAGTGACAGCGCGTGCCCATAAGCGACGAGACCGATGGTGATCGCAATATTGACGATCGTCAGATTGCGAACGAGGCCGAGCACGGCTTTTTCTTCGGCGCTCGTGACGTGAGCGATGCGCACCAGTTCGGCAGTGCGACCGAAGTAGGTGCGCCCGCCCGTCGCGGTGACGCGTGCAATGGCCTCGCCGCGCCGCACCAAGGCGCCGGCGTAAGCTTGCGACCCAACGCCGGCTTCGACCGGCAGGGATTCGCCGGTCAGCGTCGATTGATCGAGCAAGACGGAGCCCTCGAGGATCAGCGTGTCGGCGGGCACCACCACGCCGAGCGAGAGCTGAACGACATCGTCCGGCACAAGGTCGGCCGCCGGCAACGCGAGCCACGCGCCGTCGCGTTTCACTCTCGCTTTGAGCGCCAGCTTTTGTTTCAGCAGCGCCAAGGCCGCATCGGCGCGATTTTCCTGAATGAGGCCGATCGCGACATTGAGGATCAAAAGCCCTGCGATCATCGTCGCTTCGACGCGCTCACCCACCGCGAGTTGGAGGATGACAGTCGCCTCGAGCATCCAGGGTACCGGAGCCCAAAAATGCCGCAAGAACCGTTCTGTGCCGCTTGAGCGCGGTTCGGCCGTCTCATTAGGCCCGACCTTAGCGCGGCGCTCTGCCGCTTCGCTCGAGGTCAAGCCGGTATCGTTCGTCGCGCGAGACGGACCGGCGGCTGCGTCTTGCATAGGCACGACACCGGAAGGTGAATCGCGCGTAGCCGAGGAAGAATGCAACGAAACGCCCGGAGCCAATGCACCATATCCCGTGGATGAGATTAAGAAATAAGGTGGGATGACGTTGGCGCCTTGCGGCATATCAATCCCCCGGCCATCCTGTGCGCTACTGTCGAGCGTCGTGGTGGAAGGTCTATGCCAGTTGATCTCGCGCAAGGATACGTCCCGGCGTGGCAGCTATGAAACTGTAACCCGCGTTGTGAAACGAGGCCGCGAGCCGCATTGGGAGATATTCATGCGCAGATTTTCTTTGCTGGCCGCCGTCGCTGCGATTTTGGCGATGGCGGTGGTGTTGCCGGCGGAGGCCGGCTGTTACCGGGTCGGCGAGACCGGTTACCACTGGTACCGCTATTGCGTCGGCCCTCACTTCTTATACCCGCACCATCGCGTCTGCCGACACGGGCACTGTTGGTACCATTAGAAGCATCAGGTGCCGTGCTTCTTTCGAGTGGCCGCCGCCTTCTGCGCTGAACGATGACGATCCTCCGCGCTCCGGCCGGTCGAGGGCGTTTTTCCCAATTCGTGCCAATCGGTCTCGGTCATGTCGACGCCGTAGTGGCCTGCCGCTTTCTTGATATTGGCGAAGGCCAACTCTCGGTCGTGGTCAGATACGCCAACGACCTGATCGAAACGCGCGATGGCGTTGCGGACATGTTTGGCATCTGTCAGCGGTTCTTTCCGCTGGTTGGGAAAGGCGTATACGCTGCCCGGCAGGTCACTCTGTTTGGTCAGCTCGCCATGTTTTTCGTGGGGTGTCCAGGTCGCCTTCATCGTCGCCTCCGCGATCAGGCTTATTCAGCATCGCCTTGCGGCAACGCCAGCCGCATCTCAAAGTTGCAAAGACTGCCGCGCCCCGCGCGGCCATAACGTGATCACGGCTTTAGGCGTGGCCGCGGGCCAGAAAGATCTGCAGCAGCATGACCAAAGTCTCGAGGAGTATGAGCGCGACGATAATCACTTCGAGCCGGGCTGAGCGATCGACGTCCAAAATATCGGTGAGTGCCTCGCCGGTCTCGACGATCACATTCAGTTTTTGCGTTACGGCCTTGGCGCGTTCGTTCAGCTCATATTCGTCCTCGAGTCGTGCATAGAGCCGCTCGAGGCTCGGATGGTCCCAAAGAATGTCGGGCTTTTCCTCGACCGCGATGCGACCGGAAATGCGGTGCTGCGCGATGAGGGCTTGACCGATGAGCTTGAGCATCGAGCGGCGATTGCCGGGCGGTCGGCCGGTCCGTGCCAGCTCCCCGGCAAAGGGCTCGATCGCGTCGAAAACGCCGCCGAGCTTATTCTCTGCCCGCGCCAGCGACACGGATTTCGCGAGAACGTCGGCAACGACGAGAAAGCGCGCCGGCGAAAGATCGGGAATTTCGACGGGCCCGCCGGGTTTGACACGATCATCGTAATCGGACCGGATCTCAAGCGCCGCCGTTTCCTCGTTTCTGCCGTCCGGCCGGCCGGAAATTCGCCCTGCGATCTTTTCGAGATAAGCGGTCTCCTCGGCCGGGCTCAAGCCCGCGAAAACGACGACCCCGAAGCGGTAGAGGGCGATGAACTTGGTCGGCGTCAGCCGCGTCGCGAGCGGCACGGTCGCGATCATGTCGCCGCGCTCGAACCCGGAGGCGTCGATCCGATCGCCGACGTGGATGGCATGCGCGAGGACGCTCGTGGTGGGCTGGGCAATGCCCGGAGCGACCGGTGGCGGGCCAACATGATCAATCGCGGCGTTCTGCCCACTATCCGGCATTTCGCGGATATCCCAATTTCGCTGGGCGTCGGTGGCCCGGTTGCCTAATCCCGAACCATCTTACGACGTTTTCCGCGAAATCGGACAGATTCAGCGCGCGCCGAGCGGGCGTGGCGCTCCGGGAGCGGCGGGATCCTGGGACGGGTCGAAGGCGTCATGAACGTGCTCCGCATGCCTGCGGGCCAATTGCCTCCGCGCCGCCAAAGCGGCGGCATGCGACGCCGACATTTGCTGCTCGATGCTGGCGAGCCGTTGGTTGACTTGGGAAAGACTCGTCGTCAGGTCGGTCTCCAGCTTGTCGATCCGGCCGGCGAGATCGGCCGCCGCGGCGCCCGTGGCATGCTGCGCCGGGTCCGGCGCGTTCTTCTTGAGGCTCGCCAAGTCCGCGTCTTGTGCCGCGTCGTGGCCATCGACACTGGTCTTAAGCGCGCGAATTTCGTCCGCCATTTGCTGCATCGCGCTGGCGACCTCGTCGTGCACCGGGCTCTGCTGCACCTGCGCAGTCTGACTGGCTCTCGTGAGATCGACCGACGAATGGCCGCGGGAATAATACGCGCCCATGGCCCAGGCCAAGGCACAGAGAAAAGCGACGACCGCCGTGCGCGCGGCAAATCGCAGGAAACGCACGAACAGCGGAACGATCCTCGGCGTCGATGTCTTCTCTGTCTCTTCGGGAGGGATAGACCCCAAATCCTTCGGAGGCAGAGAGCCGAAGATGGCATCGGCCGGCTCCACCTTTATCTCAAGGGGAGCTGCGTCTGATGGCGGCGGAGCCGTATCGGCGCTGAGGAGCGGAACGGCGCTGTGAACGGGTTTGTCGAGAGCGTCAAGCATATGCGTGCTCAAGCGAGAGGAGTCGAAGTAAGGACTTCCGCAGGCGTTGGAGCCAACGCCTTAAGCCACACCCTGCAATCCCCAAGTGGCAATGTTGCAGCCAAAATGTGGCATCAGAAACGCCCAGCCAAAGCTTGGATCGCGGCGGCGCACAATGGTTCCTGGGCCGGCCGTGCGAGAGCGGCTTACGGTTTGGTTGATCCGATCGCCGATGCGACAGCAAACGTTCGCCGCTATGCCGGTCGCCTTAAGCCTCATTGTGATAGCTGTGCCACGCGCGGTCAAAAACGTCACAACTTGTTGCGGATTCACTATTCTTTGCTGGTCAGCTGAGCTGTTTCCGACGAAGATTTTTGAGTGCATGGATTGCAACGACGCGGGGAAAGCCGTGCCGCATCTATATTGCAAAACCAAGGCAAGCACCGTCGAACGATGTTATTTTGACGGAGATCGCGTTTTTTCTTTTCTAAATGTGTTGATTGCGGCGATTGCTGCTTTGGCTATTTCATCGAGTTTTGCGCGCGCTGACGAAACCGGCGTCAGCCTTTGGCTTCCAGGCTTCTTCGGCAGTCTCGCCGCGGTGCCGCAATCGCCGGGCTTTGCCTATGCCAATATCTTCTACGTACCCTCCGTCGGCGCCGGTGGCAGCGTCGCCTTCGCGCGTCAGGTCACGCGCGGCGACCTGACGGTCAATTTCAACGGAAATCTCAATGCCCGTTTAGACGGCCGCGCCGACCTCTATCTTGGGCTGCCAAGTTATACATTTGCATCGCCAGTTTTCGGCGGTCAGGCGACCGTCGCAATGATCATTCCCTACGGTGGGGCTGAGGCCGGCGTCAACGCCACGTTGAACGGGTCGGTCGGGCCGCAAGGCTTTACCGTCTCGAGGGGAACCAGCGGCGACGTCCTCGGCTTCGGCGATCTCGCGCCCGTCGCGACCTTGCGCTGGAACGCCGGGGTCAGCAATTTTATGACTTACGCGCTGACCGACATTCCGATCGGCGTCTACCATCCCAATAATCTCGTCAACCTCGGAATTGGCCACGGCGGCGCAGATGTCGGCGGCGGCTACACCTATTTCAATCCGGAGACGGGCAATGAGATTTCAGGTGTGCTTGGTTTCACCTACAATTTCGAAAATCCGTATACGCGATACCAAAATGGCATCGATATGCACTTCGACTGGGGCGCGTCGCGTTTTTTCACGAAGCAATTACAGCTCGGCGCTGTCGGCTATGCCTACGAGCAACTGACCTGCGACAGCGGCGCGGGCGATAGAGTCGGCTGCTTCGAATCACGCGTGATCAGTCTCGGCGCTCAAGTCGGCTACATCATCCCTATGGGGAAATTGCAGGGTTATGTGAATGTGAAGGCCTATAAGGAGTTTGCAGCGGAAAATCGCCCCTATGGCTGGAATGCGTGGCTGACCTTCGCGGTATCGCAAGCGCCAGCGCCGCCCGACAAACACTAGGAGGCGCGGACGAAGCTGGCTGGAAAGGATATTGCGGCAAGCCTCATCTTGGGGCTTCTTCCCTGCTTTTCGCTCAGCACATCCGCCGGCGCGCAATCATTCTCGCTCGATTCCGCAATGGCGACGCAGAGCGGGTCCGCGCTCGACTCAAGTTATAACAATGGCGATTTCACGCGCCCTGAGACGAGCGCGACTTTACGCCTCGAGTTTAGAAAGTCGTCCTCGCCGACGAGCGCCACCGAGCGCGAGATCGAAATCCTACAATATAATTCGAAGCTCGATCTCGGCGAAAACTGGAAGGTTGGGACGCAGATCCAGGCACCGTTTGTCGAGAAGACCACGACGACGTTCGATCCGCCCGGCGCCCAAAATGCGGCCGGCCTCGGTGACGCTATTTTTCAGGCCGCTCTTATCCATTCGGCCGGCGAGCGCTGGGCCTACGGCTTTGGCGCACGGCTCGTGGCGCCGACGGCGACGGATTCCGTCAGCTTGGACCGCTGGCAGATCATGCCCGCGGCCGGCGTCCGCTATTCGTTTCTGGAAGCCGGATCCGATACTTACTTCGTCCCAGTGGTGCGCTACGCCATCAGCTTTGGAGGCAATCCCGCGGCGCGGGTCATTCGTGAGCCTCAGATCGCACCAACGCTGAATATCGGTCTGCCGAACGATTGGTTCGTGACGCTCTATCCGAGCAACGATATCCGCATCAATTTCGGCACGCCCGTTCCCGGCCAGACCGGACGCCTCTTTCTTCCGCTCGATGCCGCGATCGGAAAAAAATTCATGAGCAGTCTGATCGTATCGATCGAAGTCAGCGTGCCGATTGTCAGGGACTATCCGGTTTATGATTTTAAGAGCGAGCTGAAGCTGACTTGGCAGTTCTGACGATCGTCTGCCGAGCCTCAATCGGAGGCAATATAGGGCTTGACCATCTGGGCCGGGTCGACGATGCGATCAAATTCCTCGGCGCTGACGAAGCCGAGTTGCAGGGCGGCCTCTCGCAGCGTGAGATCGTGGTCGAGCGCGTGATGGGCAATCTGCGCGGCTTTGTCGTAGCCGATCACCGGCGCGAGCGCGGTAACGAGCATAAGAGAATTGCTAACGTCCTGCGCGATCTTCTTGCGGTTCGGCTGCGTGCCCTCGACGAGATACATACGGAAATTGGTGCAGCCGCCGCTCAGGATCCCGATCGACTGCATAATATTATGAATCATTAGCGGCTTATAGACATTCATCTCAAGTTCGCCGCCGGCGCCGCCGAAACCGACGGCGACATCGTTCGCCATGACCTGCACGGCGATCATCGTCAGGGCCTCGGCCTGGGTCGGGTTGACCTTGCCCGGCATGATCGACGATCCGGGCTCGTTTTGCGGGATCAATAATTCGGCGAAGCCGGCGCGTGGCCCGCACGACATCAGCCTGATGTCGTTGCCTATTTTATAAAGCGAGACCGCGAGCGTCCGGAAAGCGCCGGAAAGATGCACCAGCGCATCGTGAGCGCCCTGCACCGCAAATTTGTTCGGCGCACTGATAAACGGCAAGCCCGTGAGCTTGGCGATCTCGGCGGCAACGGCTTCAGCGAAATCGGGTGCCGCATTGATGCCGGTCCCGACCGCAGTGCCGCCAAGCGCCAACCGATAGACGCCTTTCAACGCATCTTCGATGCGCGCGATATTGTCGCTGAGCATGGCGCCATAGCCCGACCATTCCTGGCCGAGGGTGAGCGGCGTCGCGTCCTGCATATGGGTGCGGCCTATCTTGACGATATCGTCCCATTCGGCAGCCTTGGCGGCAATCGCATCGCGTAGCGCCTTGAGCGCCGGAACCAGGCGCTGCACGACGCCGAGCGCGGCGGCGATGTTCATCGCCGATGGAAAGGAATCGTTCGACGATTGCGACAAGTTCACGTGATCGTTCGGATGAACCGGCGTCTTGCTGCCGAGATCCGTGCCGGCGAGCTGGCAGCATCGATTGGCGATCACCTCGTTGACGTTCATGTTGAACTGCGTGCCGCTGCCGGTCATCCAGACATGCAGCGGAAACATTTGCCGGTGCTGCCCAGCCAGAATCTCGTTGCAGACCGTGGTGATCAATTCATGCTGCAATTGGCCGAGCCGATGCCCGGCGCGATTGGCGTCGGCCGCCGCATGCTTGAGGATCGCATAAGCCGCGATCATCTCGCGCGGCATCAGATCGCTGCCGATGCTGAAATATTTCAGCGAACGCTGGGTTTGTGCGCCCCAAAGCTTGTCGGCGGGAACATCGACCTCGCCGAGGCTGTCGGTCTCAATGCGAAATTCGGTCATGCTCAACTCCGAAGTAATCGTCCCTCGGCGCTAGCGTCCCTTTTTCTCATAGGGATTTTCGCTCGTGCGGGTCGAGAGCCGGATCGGCACGCCTTTCAGGTCGAATGTCTCGCGGATTCCGTTCGTGAGAAAGCGCTTATAGCTTTCGGGCAGATGTTCGAGCTGATTGCCGAAGATGACAAAATAGGGCGGCCGCGCCCGCAGCTGGGTGATATAGCGGATTTTGATGCGGCGGCCGGCAACGGCCGGCGGCGGATTGGCCGCCAGCGCCGCGGCCAGCCAGCGGTTGAGCCGCCCCGTTGCAATGCGCCGGTTCCAGGTTTCGTGCACGGCGAAAACCGCCGCCATCAGCGCGTCGATTCCTTCGCCCGTCGCGCTTGAGACGGGCACCACCGGCATGCCCTTCACTTGCGGCAGCAGCCGTGCGGCTTCCTCGCGCAGCTCTTTGAGTTTGGCGCCGCGATCCTGCACGAGATCCCATTTGCTGACGCCGATGACGAGCGCCCTGCCCTCGCGGGCGATGAGATCGGCGAGCGTCAGATCCTGCTTTTCGAACGGCGCTGTTGCGTCAACGAGCAGGACCACCACTTCGGCGAATTTCGCCGCCCGCAAGGCGTCGGCGCCGGCAAGCTTTTCGAGCTTTTCATCGACGCGGGCACGCTTGCGCAAGCCCGCGGTGTCGAACATTTTGAGCTGGCGATCGCGCCATACGAGATCGACGCCGATGGCATCGCGGGTAATGCCCGCTTCCGGGCCCGTCAGCAGCCGGTCTTCGCCCAAAATGCGATTGAGCAGGGTGGATTTGCCGGCATTCGGCCGGCCGATAATGGCGACGCGCAGCGGCTTTGTCGGATCGAGTTCGGAGCCGTCTTCCTCATCGCCGAGCGGTTCGGCTGCGGCGGCTTCTTCGATCTCGTCCTCGCCCGGCTCCGTTGCTTCCGGCAGGGCTTCGCGCAAGGCATCATAAAGCGCGCCGAGACCTTCGCCATGTTCGGCGGAGAGCGCGATCGGCTCGCCGAAGCCGAGATCAAAGGCCTCTTGCGCCCCCGCCGCGCCGGCGCGCCCCTCGGCTTTGTTCGCGGCGAGGATCAGCGGCTTATCGGCCCGGCGCAGCAGCGCGGCAAAGGCGCGGTCGTCGGGCATGACGCCGGCGCGCGCGTCGATCATGAAGAGGATCGCATCCGCATCGGCAACGGCGGCTTCGGTCTGCGCCCGCATTCGCCCGGCGAGCGTCGCCGGGGCGCCGGTCTCAAGCCCTGCCGTATCGATGATCGTGAAGGTCAGGTCGCCGAGATGCGCGGTGCCTTCGCGCCGGTCGCGCGTCACGCCCGGAAGATCATCGACGAGGGCGAGCTTCTTGCCGACGAGGCGATTGAACAGGGTCGATTTGCCGACGTTCGGACGCCCGACGATGGCGAGCTTGAACATGGCTATTTAGTCGGCACGGCGCCGGCCTGAACAATCGTCAGAAAGGCGTCGGCGCGGGCCCGCAAAGCCGGCGGCGAAGTGGGATCGGCGGCGGCAAGCTCGAGCCAATGCGCCGCGCCGGTGAAATCGCCGCGCTTGGCGTCGGCGAGCGCCAGAAGCTCGCGATAAGCGTTACGATAAGGTGAATCGGGGCTCGCATAGCCGGCGTAGCGCTGCTCGAAGGCCTTCGGGTCGTCGAAGTCGACGCGCAGATAGGCGCCGCGCAGCCGCGCGACCTGCTGGTAGGCCGGATCAATCGCGGCATTGGCGGCGATCGCGTCATAGGCGGCGGCCGCGGTTTTCGGGTCCTTGGCGGCAATCGCATTGGCATTGGCGAGCTGTGCCAGCGTCGCATAGCCCTTGGCGCCGTCTTTGGCGATGGCGTCGAATGCGGCGGCCGCTTCTGCGGCCTTGCCATCGCTCGCCAATTGCTGCGCAGCCGCATAGCGCGCGCCGGCGGCTTCGACGTTCTTCAACCGGTAATAATCGTAAACCCGCCAGCCTGCCGTGCCGAGCACGATCAGCAACGCCGCGCCGATGATCCAGTTCTGATATTGCTTCCAAATATTGATGAGCTGGTCGCGGCGGACGTCTTCATCTACTTCACGGAAAAAATCGGCCATTTACGTCTCTTAGGGGCTTTTCTGCCCCGTGAGCTAGCACGGCTACGCCGGAAAGGCGACCCTTACCCGCGCGGCACGGCGCTGGCCCGAGCCAGGCCGAACCGCGGTCATGCACGCGTCTCGGCTCGGCTGGCAGTTGCCGGCCGTTGCGTGATCAAGACCTTGCCCTATCTTGAAGACGCGTCGCCGCGGCATTTGCGGACGCAAGGAGGCGGCATGCCGGCGAAATCCCACATCTTCATTGGCGTCGGCGGCTGGACCTATGAGCCCTGGCGCGGCAGCTTCTACCCAGCCGACCTGCCGCAGAAGCGCGAACTCGAATATATGAGCCGCGCCCTGACCTCGATCGAAATCAACGGCACCTATTACGGATCGCAGAAGCCCGAGAGCTTCATTAAATGGCGCGAAGAGACGCCGGATGGTTTCGTCTTCTCGGTCAAGGGCCCGCGCTTTGCCACCAACCGCCGCGTGCTGGCGGACTCGGCGGAGTCCGTCGAGCGCTTCTTTTCCAGCGGCGTGCTGGAGCTGAAAGAAAAGCTCGGGCCGGTCAATTGGCAATTCATGGCGACGAAAAAATTCGATGTCGAAGATTTTGCCAAGTTTCTCGCCCTGCTCCCGAAAGAAAGCGGCGGGCGGAAAATCCGCCATGCGGTCGAAGTCCGGCATGCGAGCTTTGCGACCGCCGAATTCGTCGCCTTGGCGCGCGAGCACGGCGTCGCCATCATTACCGCCGGGGATTCGGAATTCCCGCAGATCGCCGATGTCACCGCCGACTTCGTCTATGTGCGGATCATGGGGACGCAGGAAAAGCCGAAGGCAGGCTATGCCGGCAAGGCACTCGATCAATGGGCGGACCGCGCCGGGACTTGGGCCGAAGGCGGAGTCCCGGCCGATCTCAGAAGCCTCGCGGCGCCCGTGGCGAAAGCGCCGCGCGACGTCTTTCTCTACGTGATCAGCGGCTTCAAGGAGAACAATCCCCGCGCCGCCGAAGCGCTGATCGAACGCGTCGGCAAAATGCTTTGAAAGCAAGAACCGGAGTGTGCAGCATCCGCGCGCAGGCTATTGATCCCGACATGGATGCAACCAACCAGACTTTAGCGCAGGAAGAGAGCCGCTGGGCGGCGATCGACAGGCGTGACCGTACCGCCGACGGCACCTTCGTTTTTGCGGTGAGGACGACGGGCATCTATTGCCGGCCGAGCTGCCCGGCGCGGCATGCGCTGCGGCGCAATGTGGTCTTTTTTTCGAGCTGCGAGGCAGCCGAACGTGCCGGTTTCCGCGCCTGTCTGCGGTGCCGGCCGAAAGAGGCCACCGATGACAAACGCTTGGCCGACATGATCGCCGCCGCCTGCCGCGCACTCGAAAGTGACGAACCGCCGGCCTTGGAGGGTCTCGCGGCCGGGGCGGGGTTCAGCCGCTTCCACTTCCACCGCCTCTTCAAAGCGGCGACCGGCGTCACGCCCAAGGCCTATGCCAAGGCGCATCGGGCTGGACGGGTGCGCGATGCGCTCGCTGCCAACGCGTCAAGCGTGACGGAAGCGATCTATGCCGCCGGCTACAATTCCAATTCCCGGTTTTATGAAAGTGCCCCGACGATGCTCGGCATGAGGCCAAAATCCTTCCGCGACCAGGGCCGCGGCGCCGAGATCGTCTATGGCATCGGCCGCTGTTCGCTCGGCAAAATCCTCGTCGCGCGAAGCGGCAAAGGCATCTGCGCCTTGATGCTGGGCGACGACGCGGCTGCGCTCGAAGCGGAAATCAAGGGGCGCTTCGCCAAAGCCAAGTCGATCGAGGGCGATGCAGAATTTTCTGACTTGCTCGCGCAGGTGATCGCCTTCGTCGATCAGCCGGCAAAAAACTTCGACCTGCCGCTCGATATCCGCGGCACGCTGTTCCAGCAAAAAGTCTGGGCGGCGCTGCGCGCCATTCCGCCGGGCGAGACGGCGAGCTATGCCGAGATCGCCAAGCGCATCGGCACACCAGCGGCGACGCGCGCCGTGGCGCAGGCATGCGCCGCCAACAAGATCGCCGTTGTCATCCCCTGCCATCGCGTCGTGCGCAGCGACGGCGCTCTGTCCGGCTATCGCTGGGGCCCGGAGCGCAAGCGCGCGCTGCTCGACAAGGAGCAGCGGCGCAAAGGCTGATTACATCGGGTTCGCCGCCAGCGCGCCGACAACGAAGTCGAGAAAGGCGCGCACTTTGGCCGGCGGCAAATGCCGCGACAGATAATACGCATAAAGCGGATAGCGCTCCTCGGCCCAGTCGGGCAGCACCTGCACAAGCTCGCCGCGCGCGACAAAATCCTCCAAGCCGAATTCGACCGCCTGGGTAATCCCAAGACCGGCGATACAGGCGACGAGCTTGGTCGGCAGATCGTTGAAGACCAGCCGGCCCTCGGTCTTCACTTCGACGATCTCGCGGCCTTTATGAAATTCCCAATCGAACGGCCTTCCCGTCGCCGGATCGCGGAACATCAGACATTCGTGATTTTCGAGATCGCGCGGATGACGCGGCGTGCCGCGGCGCGCAAGATAGGCCGGCGCCGCGCAGGCAACGATCCGCGTTTCGAGGAGCTTGCGCGCGATGAGGCGCGACGGCTCCGGCTCGCCGAAGCGCACGGCGACATCGAACCCCTCGGCCACGAGATCGCCGAGCCGGTCGCGGACAATGATTTCGAGCGACAGCGCCGGATATCGGGCGAGAAAGTCCGGCAAACGCGGCGCCAAAATCAGGCGCGCGAACGACGGGTCGGCATTGAGCCTCAACCGGCCGCGCACCGCGGCCGTGGTGCCGGCGGCTTCCGCCGCGGCCTCGTCGAGACCGGCGAGGAGCGGCGTGACTTGCGTATAGAAGCGGCGGCCTTCGTCGGTCAGGGTCACGGCGCGTGGCGTCCGGTCGAAAAGCCGGACGCCGATCTGCGTTTCGAGGCGCGCAATGGCACGGCTGACGCCCGAGGGCGTCAGGCCGAGCATGTCGCCGGCGCGCGCGAAATTGCCGGCCTCGACGACTGCCGTAAACGTCCCGACGCCGCTCAGCAATCTGCCATCGAATCCCATGATGACCTCCGCTCATCATCAAAACGACAAAGATGCGCTGGCGGCAAGCCTTCTGGCGCTGCAAATGTCTGGCGTCACCAAAAAGGAGATCCCCATGTCGTTCGAAGGAAAGAAGATTGTGGTGCTTGGCGGCAGCTCGGGCATCGGGCTTGCAATCGCGAAGGCAGCGGGACGCGAAGGCGCCAAACTCGTGGTCGCGTCCAGCAATCAGGCCCGCGTCAACGAGGCGCTCAAGCGCCTGCCGCCCGGGGCGGAAGGCCAGGCCGTCGATCTCGGCAATGAAGCGGCGATCGCGGCGCTCTTCGCCCAGATCGGACCGTTTGATCACCTTGCCTATACCGCGGCCGACAAGTTGCAGCTCAACCGCCTCGCCGATACGGACCTCGCAACGGCGCGGAAATTCTACGAGCTGCGCTATTGGGGCGCCCTGGCGGCGGTGAAATATGCAAGCCCCAACATTCGGCCTGGCGGGTCGATTGTGCTGACCTCAGGCCTCGCGGGCCTACGGCCGCATGCCGGTTGGGCGCTCGGCGCCAGTGTCTGCGGTGCGGTCGAAGGCCTGACCCGGGCACTGGCGGTCGAGCTCGCGCCGATCCGCGTGAATGCGGTTGCACCGGGTGTGGTGGTCAGCCCGTTGTGGGACGACATGACCGAGGTCGACCGCACGACGCTTTACCGCCAGACGGCGGAGCGCCTGCTCGTCCGCCATGTCGGCGAGACGGAGGAAGTTGCCGAGGCCTATCTCTATCTGATGCGCCAGACCTACAGCACCGGCACGGTGCTGCGCGTCGACGGTGGCGGCGCGCTCGTCTGAGCGCGCCTAGTCTTCCCTGTAACCAAGCGCCTGATTGTTGCCGGTCGCGCCATAATATTTGTAGGGCAGGAACTTGCCCGACATGGTGAGCTTGACGCGGTCGCCTTTCGGGTCCGGCAGCCGCGCGATCTCGAGATCGAAATCGATCGCCGACATGATGCCGTCGCCGAATTCCTCCTCGATCAGAGCCTTCCAAGCCGGCCCGTTGATCATCACGAGCTCATAGAAGCGATAGATCAAAGGATCCGTCGGCGGCATCGGCGTGCCGCGCATCGGCACTTCATTGAGCAGCCGCTTTTCGCTTTCGCTGAGGTCGAAGAGCGCTGCGGCCTTCTCGCATTGCGGCTTCGTCAGTTTCATCTGGCCGAGCAGCGCGCCGACGATGAGCACATCGGACATGCCGCCGATCTCGCCGGCAATGAGTTTCCAGCTCCAGCCCTTCTCGCGTTTGATGTCGAGAATCTTTTCGGTGAGATCGCTGCGTTTCATGGCGCGCCTTTCTTTAATTGCCGGGCCTTGCCGCGCTCGGGCAAGGCGAGGTCCCGCGCGAGCCGTGCGAGGGCTCGTGTGAACACGGCTTCGTCATTCAAAGCGCGCGCCAGAACGAGCGCGCCTTGAATGCCGAGCACAATGGTTTCGGCTTGCGTCCGCGCCGTCGCCGCCGCGAGGCCGCTGCGGCGCAAAGCACCCGCGAGCGCATCGATCCAGCGGGCGAAATAGATGCGGATCGCGGCGGCGAACTTGTCGCGCGTCGCGTCGAGCGCAAAGGCCCCGACGAGACAGATGCGCCGACCAGCGCGGAAATAGGCGGCGACTTCGTCCCACATTGTGGCAATCGCCGCGCGCGGCTCGCCGCTCTCCAGCGGCAGGAAAATATTCTGCGCAAACCAGGCGTCGACATCGGCGAGCACGGCCGCCGCCATTTCCTCTTTGCCGCCAGGAAAGAAATGATAGAGGCTGCCCTTGCCGAGGCCGGTGCGGTCGGTGATGCGGCTCAGCGTGGCGCCTTCGTAGCCGAGCTCGCGAAAAACTTCGGCAAGCAGCGGCACGACATCCGCCTTCTCATAAAGGGTCCGAGTCACGGGCAGAGCGCCGATCTGTACCGATTGGCCCTTTATGTACCAGTCGGCGCCTGTCACGGCAATCGCTGCCCTGCCCGCGAATATGCAAAAGGCCCGCTTCGCGCGGGCCCCTCTCAAAGATCAGCGCAAACCGCCGGAAGCCGCGATCCGCTCGCCGGTAATCCAGGCTGATTGATCGGAAGCCAGAAACACCGCGACCTTGGCGATGTCTTCCGGCTGGGCGACGCGGCCGAGCGGGGTTTGCGCCAAGGCGTAGCTTTCGAAATTTTTCGCCAGCTCGCCCAACGCCTCATAGCCTTCGGTCACGGTGACACCCGGCGCGATGGCATTGACGCGGATTTTCTTCGGGCCCAGCTCGGCGGCCAGCACCCGCGTCAGCGAATCGATCGCGGCCTTTGTGGCCGAGTAAACGACGGAACCTGGGATGGCGCTGGTTCCGGCAACCGAGGTCAGATTGATGACGCTGCCGCCTTCCGCACCGAAATGTTTGACCGCTTCTTGCGTGGCGAGGATCATGCCGAGGACATTGATGTCGAATTCGCGGTGGAACTCGGCCTCGGTGACCGCCTCCAGCGGATCAAACCGGTAAACGCCGGCATTGTTGACCAGAATATCGAGGCGCCCGAAGCGCGCCAACGTCGTCTCGAAAATCGACTTGATGTCGGCCTTTTTCGCCACGTCGCCGTGAACCGCGATGGCCTTGCCGCCCTTCGCCGTAATTTCGGCGACCACTTTGTCCGCACCTTCGCGGCTCGAGGCATAATTGACTGCGACGGCGGCGCCCGCGGCCGCCAAATATTTTGCGATCCCTGCCCCGATGCCTTTCGATGCGCCGGTCACGACCGCGACTTTGCCTGCCAATTCACCCATCTGATCCTCCTCGTTGGCGTCCGGCTCAAGGTGGTTATTCGCCGGCGCCGGGGTAGCGCGCCGCGCCAACTAGGATATATTTGAAATCCAAATGAGTGATCGGCTTTTTGCTTTGCGGCTTTTCACCCGGGTCGCACGGACCGGCAGCTTTTCCCAGGCGGGGCGCGAGTTCCGGCTGTCGCAGCCGTCGGCCTCGCGCATCGTCGCGGCGCTTGAGCGCGACATCGGCACCACGCTTTTCACCCGCACGACGCGGGCCGTCTCGCTTACCGAGGCGGGCGCCGAATATCTGGCGCGGATCGAGCCGCTGCTTGTGGCGCTCGAAGAAGCCGATCATGCCGCGCGCGGCACCGGCGAAATCCGCGGCCTTCTGCGCGTCGGCCTGTCGTCGAGTTTCGCCGTGCGCGAGGTGATCCCGCGGCTGCCGCCGTTCATCGCCTCCCATCGCGCCCTGCGCATCGACCTTTTGATGAACGACCAACGTCAGGATTTACTCGGCGAAGGCGTCGATGTGGCGCTGCGCTTCGGCCTGCTGCCCGATACCAGCGCGACGGCGCGGCGGATCGGTACGGTCCAGCGCATGCTGGTCGCTGCGCCCGCCTATCTCGAAAAGGCCGGCACGCCAACGACGCCGGCTGATCTTGCCGATCACGCCATCATTCTCGGGCCCACGGGCCTCGACGCTGGCGCCTGGACCCTGCGCCGCGACAATCAGGTCGTCATCGCCCGCATCGAAAGCCGGCTGACGATCTCGGCCAATGAGGGCGCAATCGCCGCCGCGGTTGCTGGCCTCGGCATCGTCTCGACCGGCCGTTGGGGCTGTCTCGCGGAAATCAAGAGCGGGGCTTTGGTACAGGTTTTGCCGGATTGGCAGATGGAGAGCGCCGAGGTTCACGCGGTTTTTCCGGCCGGGCGCGCGACGAAGCCCGCGGCGCGCGCCTTCGCCGACTACCTTGCGCGCGCGCTCAGCCAGCGTTGAGCTAGGGCGCAGAGCCCTTATGTGCCGCGGCGACACGAGAGTGTCGGACGTCTTTCCCATCGGCATCGGATTGGACCGAAAGCTGCTTCGCACTTATCGGTCCGATGCTCTAGCCCTTTGCGATCACCGCCGCTTCGTAAAGCGCCGGCTGAAATCCGACGAGCACTTTGCCGCCACCGAATTCGAGCACGGGGCGCTTGATCGCCGACGGATGTTCGAGCATCAGCGCGATCGCTTTGTCGCGATCGAGATCGGCCTTGTCGGCGTCCGGCAATTTGCGGAAGGTCGTCCCCGCCCGGTTGAGCATCGTTTCCCATCCCGCGACTTTGGTCCATTTTTCGAGATGGGCGCGATCGATGCCGGCGGTCTTGTAATCGTGGAAGGCATAATCGACGCCGTGGCCGTCGAGCCAGGCGCGCGCCTTCTTCATGGTGTCGCAGTTTTTGATGCCGTAGATCGTGATCGCCATCTCGCTTCCTCGCGCCTCTTAAAACGGATTCTTTCGGCAAAGTCCAAAGGCGCCGCCTTGACGCCGCGGGGTGCGACCAACACCTCTAGGCGGACGCGTCAGCTCAAAAGCGGAGGTGCAATGCCATGAGCGAAGCCGCAAAGCCGATCAAAACCCCCGGCCCCGACCATCCAATCGCCGTGACGCGCAACCCAAACCACGTGGTCGTGACCTTCGCCGGCCATGTCGTCGCCGATACGCGCGCGGCGCTGACGCTGAAGGAGGCGAGCTATCCGGCCGTCCTTTATATTCCGCGCAAGGACGCCGACATGGCGCTGCTGCGGCGGACGGAACACGCCACTTATTGCCCCTATAAGGGCGATGCCAGCTATTTCACCTTGGCGGCGGACGGCCGCGAGGCCGCCAATGCGGTCTGGACCTACGAACATCCACACCCGGCGATGGCCGCGATCAAAGATTATCTCGCTTTCTATCCCGATCGCGTCGATGCGATCGAGGAACGGTCCGCGGCCGAAGCACGATAGGAGGTACAAGCGGAACCCGGTCACCCTTGCGGGCGCCCTGCCTCCACTTTCATCACCGGCGCCTTGCCGCTGTCGTCGGTTGGCCCTGAGCGCGTCGTCGTCACGATGATCGTATTGCCGGCGATCCGCGCCGTGCCGTACCAACGGTCGCCGAGCGAGATATCGCGCAGCGCCGTCACATTGATGCGCTCGTAGACCTGGCCCTCGGGCGTGAAGGCTTTGGCGCCGGCGAGATCGAGGATATGCAAGGTGACGAAGGTGCAGGAGCCGCCTTTATTGGCGCTGGCGAGGACGACAAGCAGGCCGTTCGCCGTCGCGCCGACGTAATGATAGGCATATTCGTCAGTGCCGTTAAGGCTCGCTTTGTCGGCCGGACGCTGCGCTATCCAGCCGGGGCCGGCCGGCGTGATCTCATCGCCATAGAGATTGCTGCCGACGGCGGCTTTGACGTCGATCGTGACGCGGATCGGCAGGCTATCGGCAAGGTTGCCGTCGCCTATGTCGCGGAAAATCTCCGGCGGAATCGGTTTTCCGTCGAGCGTGAAGGAATGGCGGACCTCGTCAAGCAGTTCTCGCGTCGCATCGTCGGCGCGCGCCGGATGCGACACGAGGACAAGGCTCAAGAGGCCGAGCGCGGCCGATCGCTGAACAATCTGCGGCATCGGCGCTTATAGGCCGGGGATCGGCAGGATCGGCATGATCTCGACCGACTCGCCCGGAAAAATCGTGAAATGCGGATGGTGTTCGAAGAGTTTGGCCGCCGCCTCGTGCGAATCCGCGCGCACGATTGTATAGGCCCCCATCGCATTGCTGGCATCCTCGATGCCCTGCGCGGAGACCCTCTTCGTCTTGCCGAGCGGACCGCCCATGCCGACGATCGCGGCTTGATGCGTCTCTACCCACGCCTTCCAAGCCGCGATCCCTTCTTGCGCCTTGGCATATCGCTCGGCCTCGGGAAGCGCGTTCCAAGCCTGCATCCGCGGACTTGTCTTGCTGCCGAGAAAGATGGCGAGATAGCTATTGTCCGTGCTCATGCGCTCCTCCCTGGTTTGACCATAGAACAGAAACGCAATGTGACCGCATGATGATTGCGGGGGCGGTGTGCCGTCAGCTGGCGCGCGGCTTGACCAGACCGAGCCGCAGCAGCGCCTCGCTGGTCGCCGCAATGATCTCCTCATTGGGCCGCGGCGACCAGCCAAGCATCGCCCGCGCCTTGGCATTGGAGGCGCGACGCAGAATGCCGAGCTGCGGCACGGCATGGCGCAGGATGGGAATAAACCGGGCGAGCAACCGCACGAGCCAATCCGGCATTTCACGCGTCGGCGTGGACGCGGCCGCGGGCCCAAGCTGTTGGCGCAGAACGCGGGCGACATCGATCATCCACATCGGTTCGCCCGCGACGGCGATAAAACGCTCGCCCCGGGCCTTCGGATCGAGCATCGCCCGAAGATGCAGATCGGCGACATCACGGACGTCGACGAGGCCGAAACCCAGGCGCGGCGCGGCGCGGACCCTGCCGTCGAGCATCCGCTGGATGATCTGCACCGAACCGGCCGCCTGCTTTCCCAGGAGCGGCCCGAAAATGGCGACCGGATTGATCACAGCGAGTTCCAAGGCGCCGCCTTCGCTTTTGATGAACTCCCAGGCGCCGCGCTCGGCCAGCGCCTTGGACTTGGGATAAGCGCTGACCTCCGGGCTCTTGATATTCGCCCAGTCGGCCTCGGTGAACGGCTCGGCGCGATTGCCGTAGCCATAGCCGACGGCGGCAAACGACGAGGTGAGGACGACCCGCTTGACGCCCGCCTCGCGCGCCGCCCTGAGCACGCGCAACGTGCCCTCGCGCGCCGGACGGATCAGTTCGTCTTCGTCTTTGGGTAAGGCAACCGGCAGCGGCGAGGCGACGTGTTGGACATAATCGCAGCCCGCAACCGCGGCATCCCACCCCGTATCGCGTGTGAGATCGGCCGCAACGAAGCTGAGGCCGTGTTCGGGATCGGCGCCGCCCGCGCGCACATTGGCTTTCACCTCTTCGGTGCGGCCAAGATCGCGCAAAGTCGCGCGCACCTCATGGCTGTTGCGCAGAAGCGCGACGATCACATGGCCGGCGAGAAAACCCGAACCACCGGTCACCAAAACTCTGCTCATTCTGCGCGCTCCACTTGCCACATCCGGTCGAATGGAGGCATCCTAAACCTTCAACCTAAATTGAAGGTCAACATGAGGATCGGTGAAGTCGCGCAGCGGGCCGGAGTGAGCACGTCGCGGCTGCGTTTCTACGAAGCCAAGGGCCTGCTGCCGCCTGCGAGCCGCGGCGCCAATGGCTACCGCGACTATGAAGCCCATACGGTGAAAATCGTCGGCATCATCGAGCGGGCACAGCACCTCGGCTTTTCGCTCAAGGAGATTGCCACGTTTCTGGCCATGCCGCCGGAGCGATGGAAAAATCCGGACGCCATCATTCCGCATGTCGAGGCGAAATTGCGCGAGATCGATAAGCATCTGCGCGAGGCGCAGAAGCGCCGGCGGGACTTGAGGGCGCTGTTGGCGGAACTTCGTGTCAAGAATAAAGGCCCGGACAATGGCTGAAGCGCAGGATCGGTGACTTAAAAGAGTCAGCCGGCTGTGCCACGATCGCCGGCGCTGGCCTGGCGGCTCGCTTACAGAAGCTGAGGATTTTGATGACCACGTTCGACCAGACGCCAGATGATCCGGATTCGTTTGGATATAAGGTCTCCTGGTTCGCGGTGAAGACCTTCGATTCAGCTGCCGTCCTCGATGCGATTGGAGCCGAAGGGGCGACGCCGGCCAATTGGGAATCCGGCCTCGGGGCCGTCCATTACCATAGCGCGCCGCGCGATCCCGACCGCTGGATATTCGTTTCGCCGTCCGTCGGCGGTTGGGTCTTGGCCGTCAGCACGTACCTGCCTCATCCTGATACCGTCGAAACCAAATACGAGACCGGGCGAAGATTCGATCAGTTGTTTTCCCGCTTGATGAAACGCTTCGACGATGTCCAGTA
The DNA here is from genome assembly GCF_947646745.1 of uncultured Methylovirgula sp. NCBI lineage: Bacteria > Pseudomonadati > Pseudomonadota > Alphaproteobacteria > Hyphomicrobiales > Beijerinckiaceae > Methylovirgula > uncultured Methylovirgula sp. The sequence continues at coordinate 32,856 of NZ_CANSHK010000027.1, forward strand.
TTTCGGCAGCCATCGGGTCAGCGATTTCGCTGCATGGGCGCGCGCCGTGAACGGCCAGCCGGTGCGCATCTTCTCTTATGCCGGTTCCGAGGGTCAGGTTTTTGCGAACTTCGGGGCCCAAACGCAGGAGGAAGCGAAACTGAGATTGCCTGATCTCACCGGGCTTTCGCCCCTCGACGCGACAGAGAGAATGTTCGCCATCGCCGAGGAAGGAGAGCAAGAAGAGAGCCGGCTCGTTGCCGGCGGCCTCTCTCCGGATGAGGCGCGGGAACACGTCGCGGAGTGCAGTATCAAGCCGTTTCCAAGCGAAACCGACGTGACCGACCTTGCCGGGCTTTGGAGTATCGACCCGACCGATTTGCCAGAGCAAGACGATCCGTCCGGTGTAGGATGGGCCGCACACTTGCCGGAGAATTTGACTGAGTGACGCCGCAGAAGTCCGCGCGTTGGCAGATAGCGAGACATCACTTAGAGTCCAGGCATGGCTGATTACGAACTCTACTATTGGTCCGTGCCGTTTCGCGGCCAGTTCGTCCGCGCCGTCCTGGCCTATGCCGGAAAGACCTGGACCGAAGCCGGCGACGAAGCGATTTCAAGGCTTATGGAGGGGCCCGTGAGCCGCATGCCGGTGCCGTTCATGGGGCCGCCCCTCCTGATCGACAAGAAGGCGGATTTCGCCATCGCCCAGATGCCGGCCATCGTACTTTATCTGGGCGAGACGCTGGAGCTGATGCCGGCAACCCCTGCCCTGCGCGCGCTGACCCTGAAGATCGTCAACGATGCCAACGATGTGATCGACGAGATCACGCTCGACGGCGGGCGCGAGATGTGGACGGACAAGCGCTGGCGGGACTTCACCCCGCGCTTGGAAAAATGGATGTCTCTCTGGGAGGAGACCGGCCGCCGGCATGGCCTGAAGGCCGCCTCCGGCTTCCTGCTCGGCGGCGCCGAGCCGGGCATCGCCGATGTCGTGACCGCCGTGCTCTGGTCGACCATGACCGACCGCTTCCCAAAGATCGAGACGATCCTTAAGGAAGCCGCGCCGAAGACGGCCGCCCTGACGCGGCGCGTCGCCGGTCTGCCGCCGCTGGCGGCACTGGCCGCGAAAGCACAAAGCGATTATGGCAATGCCTATTGCGGCGGGCAGATCGAGGCTTCGCTGCGCAAGGTACTTGGCGCTTGAACGCTAAAGGGAGGTTTAATGTTTAACTGCGGCCGGCTCACGACAGCCTTCATTGCGGCCATGGCCGCCCTTCTTTTGCCGGCCTGCGCCGCCGAGGCTGCCCAGTGCGGCACGGGCGCCGGCGGCTTCGAGGCCTGGAAGAGCGCCTTCGCCGAAGAGGCCAAAGCCAAGGGCATCGGCGGCGCCGGCATCGAGGCCCTCATGGCGACGCATTACAATTATCCGACCATCGCGGCCGACCGCGGCCTCAAAAGCTTCCGTCTGTCGCTGCCCGCCTTCATGGCCAAGCGCGGCGCCTCGGTCATTGCGGCGCGCGGCCGCAAGCTCAAGCTGTCGCATGCGGATCTCTTCGCCTCGATCGAGCAGCGCTATGGCGTCCCAGCCGGCCCGCTGATCGCCATCTGGGGCATGGAATCGGGCTTCGGCAGCCAGCACGGCAATCAGCAATCGCTCTCCGCCATCGCGACCCTCGCCTATGATTGCCGTCGGCCGGACTTTTTCACCGATCAGCTCATGGCGGCGCTGAAACTCGTCGATGAAGGGCGCCTTTCGGCCGAAACGCGCGGCTCCATGCACGGCGAAATCGGCCAGACGCAATTCCTGCCGAAAACCGTGCTGGAATATGGCGTCGGCGATCTCGACACGCCTGCCGGAGCGCTCGCCTCGACGGCGAACTACCTGAAAGCGCATGGCTGGCAGCGCGGCGCCGGCTACCAGCCGGGCGAGCCCAATTTCGCGGCGATCCAGGCCTGGAACGCGGCGACCGTTTACGAACAGACGATCGCCATCGTCGGCAAAGAGATCGACGGCGGCGATGATTGAGAGTGTCCACGATCGATGACACCGCTCAGGTCGCGCGGGCGATCCGGCAACGGCGCGACGAGCTGGGGCTGACGATCCGCGGCCTCGCCGCCAAAAGCGGCGTTTCGTCGTCCATGATTTCCGACATTGAGCGGGCGGCGAAATCGCCGACCGTCGCGACGCTCTCGGCCTTGGCCGCGGCTTTGGGCGTGCCGACCGCGGCGCTCGTCAACGGCGACGTGCCGCAGAGCCCGCGCATCCAGGTCGTCCGTGCCGCCGATCACCTGCTGGTCATCGACCCGGCCTCGGGGATGACGCGGCAAAGTTATGGCTCGACCCTCGCCGGGAGCCGAATCGAATTCCTGCGCTGCGTCGTGCCGCCGTCTTCGGTGGCGGGACCGTTCGCGCCGCACCCGAAGGGGACAATCGAGCATGTCCACGTCGCGTCCGGATGGCTTCGGATGACAATCGGCCCGGACGAAGTCACCCTCGCGGCGGGGGATAGCTGTAGCTGTCTCGCCGATGCGCCGCATCGCTTCGACAACAGCGAGGGCGAGAGCGAAGCCCTGCTTTACGTCATCGTCGAGCCCGCGCCGTGAGGGCCCTGGTCTCATGTCTCAGTCGTCCACGAAGCCGCCCGCTCCAAAGACCGCGCTGGTCATCGGCGCGACAGGCAGCATCGGCGGCGAGGTCGGCCGCGCTTTGTTGGCGCGCGGCTGGCGGGTCCGGGCGCTGAACCGCAATCCCGAGATGGCCGCCACGGCCGCGCCGCGCCTCGCCGGCGCGGACTGGGTCCGGGGAGATGCGATGCTTCCAGCCTCGGTGATCCCCGCGGCCGAGGGCTGCGCGCTGATCGTCCACGCTGCCAACCCACCCCAGTATCGCAATTGGGAAGGCCTGGTCATGCCGATGCTCGACTCGACCATCGCCGCGGCCAAGGCGCATGGCGCGCGAATTTTCTTTCCCGGCACGGTCTATAATTTCGGCCCCGACGCCGGCGCTTTGGTGGACGAGCGCGCGCCGCAAAATCCCCTGACCCGGAAAGGCAAGTTGAGGGTGACGATGGAGCGGCGCCTCGAAGCCGCCGCGAGCGACGGGGTTCGCGTGATGATCGTCAGGGCCGGCGATTTCTTCGGCCCCTTCACAACACCCAATAGCTGGTTTTCGAGCGTCTTCGCGCAGCCCGGCCGGCCCGTGCGGCTGATGATGCGTCCAGGGCCGGCCAAGGTCGGCCACGCCTGGGCCTATCTGCCGGACCTGGCCGAAACCATTGTCCGACTGGCGGAGCGCGCGGACGATTTCGCCCCCTTCGAGGTCTTCCATTTTGGCGGCCACTGGACCGATGCGACGGCCGACATTCCCGAGACGATCCGCCGTGTCGTCGGCCGCAGGATTCCGATCGTTGCTTTTCCCTGGCCGCTCGTCCGCCTGCTCTCGCCCTTCAACGAGACGTTCCGCGAGATGCTGGAGATGCGCTATCTGTGGAAGCGACCGCTGCGGCTCGACAATGCCAAGCTGGTAAAAACGCTCGGTGCCGAACCGCATACGCCGCTCGAACAAGCGGTGCGCCAGGCGCTCGCAGGTGCGCCGTAGCGGCTTCCGACGCTGGTCTGCCCTCGGTCAAAAGACGTTGAAGGGTTCGCTGCGCGCCACGCGCTCGGCCTCACCGGTCCTTGAAGATCGCCTCGACCGGCTGACCGCGCGCAGCAGCATCGGTGCTGCCGTGAAGCGTGATGGCTCTCCGCCATTTCCAGCAAGACAAGCAGGCTTAGGACGTCCCGGGCAGCAGCACGATCTTTCCCGGCTTGTGCAGGCGACCGGCCAGCATCTCGTGACCGGTGCGCGCCGCGGACAACGGCAGGATCTCGCCGACACGCGCCTGCAACGTGCCGTCATCGAACAAGGCGGCAAGCCGGGTGAGAGCCGACGTGCCAACATCGACCAGGATAAATTCAGCCCGCGCGTGATGACGGGCCGCTAGAGATTGGTCTGGCATGGCGACAGCCGAGATGATGAATCCTCCCGGCCGCAGCAGCTGAAAGGATTGTCCGAGCAGCGGCTCGCCCACCGTATCGATGATGACATCGAAAGGCCCGGAAAGCCCGCTCAGCCCGCCGTTGCGGCCGTCGATCACGGCCCGCGCGCCGAGCGACCTCACGAAGGTTTCGGCGGCGGCGGAGCCGGTTGCGACGACATCGGCGCCCGCCCAAGCCGCGAGGCGCACCGCGTAAGCACCGACATTGCCGCCACCCCCAAGGACCAGCACACGCTGGTTTGGCTGCAGACCCGCATGGTCGAACAGCATCTGCCACGCCGTCGTTGCGATCACCGGCACAGAGGCCGCCTCGGCATCGGTCAGCCGAGCCGGCTTTGGCGCGATCATCCTGGCTTCGACGGTCGCGAACTCGGCATATCCCCCGGTAAAGCGCGGGTTGGTCACGCCGAATACCGATTGACCGGGCACAAACCCGGAAACCTCAAGCCCGGTCGCCTCGACGAGACCCGAGATGTCGGACCCCAGGATCAGCGGCAGGGGTTGCGGCAGCGCGCTTCGGCCTTCGCGTATCCAGGCATCCCACGGCCCGACGCCCGATGCCCGCACACGCACCAGCACCTCCCCCGGACCGGGACTTCGCACCGGCACATCGGCATAGGTCAGCACGTCGGGGCCGCCGAATTCCCGAATCGCGACCGCCTTCATGATGGGTCAATCTCCACATTTGGTTCGGCAAAGATCATGCCCCCGAGCACGGCATCCTAACGGTATGGCGCCACGACAGAGAAGTCATTTGTGTCCGATGCGGCCCAGCGGCGATCGAGAGCGAGCCGATCCTGTGGCAGCCAATCATGGCCAGCGTCGCCGGCGCCAAGTTCGTGAAAGGCTTCAATCACCTGATTGCGGCGACCCTGGCTGCCGACCCGATCGTCGAGGGCGGCCATAGGGTCGTCTTTCTGTCGAGCGACGACGAGGACGCGATCGCGCCCGTAGCAGCCTTGGCCAAAAAGCTCGGCTTCGCACCCGTTAAGCTCGGAAAGCTCGACGAGGGCGGCGCGCTGGTGCATGCGCGCGGCCGCATCTGGGGCCCGCTCATCTTCCAGGATTTGTTCAAGAAGGAGCAGTAACCGATCGACGATCGCGTGATTTTGGCCCGAGACGTAAAAAAAGGCGGCTATCGACTGCTATCGATAGCCGAGGATTCGCCCGAGTGTCCTCTGCCTTGGAAAATCTCGGACGATTGCGGCTGCTCGGCCTCTGTGGCAAACGCAATCTTGCGTTTCGCGCATTCGCTCGCGGCCACCAGGCGTTGAAGCGGTTCGTCGCGCGCGCACCGCTCAGGCGAACGTGTCTTTGCTGTCCCGGCGCTTGAGAGCGAGCCCATCGATCCGAGGCTTTGAGGGCTTGCGTGCGAGACTCAAGTTGGCAACGTTTCAGGTTCGTGCCTTTGGGCGCACTCCACGCGCACGCTTCAGCATCCGGTTCCAAGTGCCGAACGGCCGTAAGACTCGCATCGCGCCTCCTGTCGTCACCTCAATCCCTTGCAGGCGATAGCAATCAACTTTGTCGCCTTCGTCGTGCCAGTCCCTTAGCGAACAAACAAGCAATTCTGTTTTCGCAAGTTCCTGCAAAGATACCCGTTCAGATCCGAACGAAATGACGGGAAGCGATTTCCTGCCATGGAAGGGATTACGTGTCACCAAACCCACTACTACACCGCGCGCAAGGTCGTCGGAAGCATATGCTTTCCTACTGATAATCGTTCCGCAAACATCTAACTTTATCGGGCTTTTAAGCCTAATACGCGAGGTTAAGCGCTCCGCAATATGCTCGAAGCTTGCAAAATCGTTCCCGACATATCGACACAATTTTAGGTACGGCGCAGCGTCGACGGGTATCCCTGGTAATTGGATCACAAGGTAAGAATTATGTATGAGACCTTGCGGACGTTCCCCTAGGCCGACCCTCTGTTGCAGCGACAGCTCAATCCAGCCGTCGCGGAACTTATCGAAATAGATAAGCTGCTCCGAATGGTGGAAGCGTTGGGAGCGAGCTTGCTCGTACCGCCGACGCCAATCTATCGTCGCGTGAAGAAAACTATCGATGCCTATTCCATACCAACTATTTTCAGATTGATGAATCGAGAACCAGCCGTTGCTCGATAAACCGAAGTTCCTATGAATGTAGCCGACTAAGTTTTGCAGATCGTCTAGCGAGTGCAATGCTGGCCGCATTGATAATCTTGCGCCTTCTCCACCAAACAAACCCCACCCGGAGTCCGGTACGTCCAAGGAATAGAACGCCTCGGTGAGACCCGATCCGGATTCAAAGTACGTGGAATTTTTCCCCCTAAGTTGGAATTCGCTGTGGTGGGTCGGCAGCTCGACATCAGAAAACTCCAGTTCCGCAACTTTGGAAAACCACGCTTTGCCGTGAACTCGAATCTCCGTTCGCTTGCGCTCTAATAAAGTCAGTAAGTTTTTGTTTCCTCGCCGAAGGTCTTCAATTTCATCTTTTGCAAATGCCAGCACCTCACGCGTCCGGTCCTCTTCGATCGCTTTAATCGCACCGTCCGTTAGCCCTGAGGTGCTAAAAATAACGCCGATGATGTCCGCCGCGGTACGGTTGAGGCGAGCGCGTATCGCGTCTACATCGCCTACGTCCACCTTCTTTTTTCTGTTCTTTGCCTCGACAAGAAGTTGAAAGCTATCCGAACGCGCAAATAGATCAGTCTGCCGTGGTCGCGCGACTCCCGCATCTACGGTTACTTGAAATCCCGCTTCACGAAGTAGCTTCGCTACTTCAGTCTCAAAATCGCGTCCGCGCGCGCCGGCAAATACTACTCCCACTCGATCGTCCCCGGTGGCTTAATCGTCAAATCACACAACCCGGTTGATGCCGCGCACTTCGTTGATGATCCGCGGCCACGAAATTCATGTCGAAGATGACGCGTTTGCACCCTCTCGAACGAGAACACTATTGAAAACGGCGAGCGATGTCCGGAATTGATTGAATCGGAACCTTTACGGTAGACGATCCATGCCGGTCATAACAGTGGTCTCCAAGGAACGACAATTTTGACTGGCCGGGGACGACTATTCGAAGCACATCTAATCCGCGGTATATGAAACAATCCAATTTAGAGAGAACATCATTGCGTAGATGATCAGACAACGCTGAAGCGCCAATTTTATTTTTGATCTTCATAATATATGCGTCGAGGTCCATTCTAAGAAAGCGAGCCTCGCGCCCGATACCAACGATACCGCGTCCTTCAAATTCTATAGGGTCAATTTTATCCAATTCAAAAATACGCTCGGCATCCGCTGGTTTGTCGCATACGCCGACGTAAACATAGGAGTCGCGTCCCGGCTCGATATTTGCCATCCCGCATATCGTTTGCAAAATATCATCAACAACGTGCTCTTTAAAACTGCGAGGGTCGCTCAGCGAAAGGAAGCCCTGTTTAAACTCATAGTGAGGAAGCTCAACTCGCGACCTGCGTAGAGAATTCTCAAATGTGTATACAAGCGGCTTACCGAGCGGGATATCGCGAACGTCGTCTTCGACGAAAGCATCCGTTATCGATCCTTTTATCGAATTTATATTCGCTCGCCGTTTAATCGGTTCAATCGCCTTGCGTTGTGTCGTAACCTGAAGATCCCCTAGGGCGGTAACGAGTTTGCCATAATCGTGGACATCCATTCCACGTTCTATAATGAGTTCGTAGAAAGCCAAAAAAATTGCCGCGAAGATCGTGGATATTTCATTGTGGTGCTCGCCTCTCGCGACGAGCGATTGAAGAGTTCCATCTTGGATGTGATCGCACATAATTTGGATTCGATCAAAGACGGTGAGGAAATCTCTTTCAAGATCGTCCTCGCCATAACTTGAAAGCAGCGACTCAAAGCGAGTGTATTCTTTGCTGCCAATTGTATAAATTCGATCGAGCGCGAGTCTGGAGCGCTGAATTGGTTCACGATTTAGTATGCAAGCGACAATGTCTGCAATCATCTGCTCATCGAGACTATCGCGAAGGCTGCTGAAATGAAGCACGCCCTGCTTTGACCAAAAAGTGTTTTCAGCGCTTATTCCGTACCCATGAATAGTTTTGACGCCTTGCACGCTTATCTCGGGCATAACTGACAAAGGAACATTTTCCTCCGATACGTCGCCTCGGATTTCGCAGCTCAATTTCCGCACAAACTGTGAAAATCGGGACGCTAGGCCGGCTTGCCGTTGCTCCTGCTCGCTCAGACGGCGTCCGTAGGAATTGATGCGCTCAAAGATTCGGATTATCGCTTCCGCATCTGCGCGCTCCACAACAGTCACGGGGAGAACGTAGTCGGAATATGCTGCGCACTCTGAAGGGCTGAGCAGTTGGCTGGCGACTTCGACGATCTCGCGGCCGTCATCCTTCGCGGCCTGTGCCGCTCTCGGTAATTGCCGCACGTCGAAGAAGCGCCCGTCGGCAGTTCGGAAGGCGTTTTCAACGAATGAAAAAAGAGTATGCAGCCTCTGGAGACCATCGATTATATCATACGATTGAATTTCTTGCGGGCGCTTCGCTAGCAAAACTAATGGGATCGGAAACTCGTTTAGCACACTGTCGATCAGCTTTTGTTTTTCCTCTAATGTCCAAACTAACTTTCGTTGATATCGTCGATCGACGTAAAAGTTCCCATCGCGAAACATGCGATATAATGTTTGAATCGATAAAGTCGTCGAACTGAGCTCGATTTGTGACACGGGCGACCTCATAGACTACCGTTTGTAGCATTGAAACTGGCTCAAAGAAGTTATTGTTTCACTCCCACTCGATCGTCCCGGGCGGCTTGCTCGTCACATCGTACACCACCCGGTTGATGCCGCGCACTTCGTTGATGATGCGTGTTGCGGCGCGGCCCAGAAAATTCATGTCGAAGGGGAAAAAGTCCGCCGTCATGCCGTCGGTCGAGGTGACGGCGCGGAGCGCGCAGACGAAATCATAAGTGCGCCCGTCGCCCATGACGCCGACGCTCTTCACCGGCAGCAGCACGGCGAAGGCCTGCCAGATCGTGTCGTAGAGCCCGGCCTTGCGGATTTCGTCGAGGTAGATCGCATCGGCCTTGCGCAGGATCGCGAGCTTCTCCGCCGTCACGCCGCCCGGCAGGCGGATCGCGAGCCCCGGCCCCGGGAACGGATGGCGGCCGACGAAAATCTCCGGCAGGCCCAATTCGCGGCCGAGCGCGCGCACCTCGTCCTTGAACAGCTCGCGCAACGGCTCGACGAGCTTCATCTTCATCCGCGCCGGCAGGCCGCCGACATTGTGATGCGATTTGATGGTGACGCTCGGGCCGCCCTGGAACGAGACGCTTTCGATCACGTCGGGATAAAGCGTGCCTTGCGCCAAAAAATCCGGCGCGCCGCGGCCATCGCTGGCGATCTTCTTCGCCTCGGCATCGAAGACATCGATGAAGAGCTTGCCGATGATCTTGCGCTTCTCTTCCGGCTCCTGAACGCCGTCGAGCGCCTCGAGGAACGTGTCGCTCGCATCGACATGGACGAGCGGGATGTTGTAGTGGCCGCGAAACAGCGAGACGACCTGTTCCGCCTCGCCCTGGCGCAGCAGGCCGTGATCGACGAAGACGCAGGTGAGCCTGTCGCCGATCGCCTCGTGGATCAGGAGCGCCGCGACGGCGGAATCGACGCCGCCCGAGAGCCCGCACAACACTCGCCCCTGCCCGACTTGCGCGCGGATCGCCTTCACCGCCTCGCCGCGGAAGGCGCGCATGGTCCAGTCGCTTTTGAGGCCGGCGATCTTGTGGACGAAGTTGGCGATGAGCTGCGGCCCCTCGGGCGTGTGATGCACTTCCGGATGGAATTGCAGGCCGTAGAAGCGCCGCGCCTCGTCGGCGATGACGCAGACCGGCGCATTGGGGGAATGGCCGATGCTCTGAAAGCCCGGCGGCAGTTTCGTCACCCGGTCGCCGTGGCTCATCCAGACGGTGTGGCGGCCCTGTTCCCAGACGCCGTCGAGAAGCGGCGATTCGGCGATCGCCTCGACCTCGGCGCGGCCATATTCGCCATGGTGGCCGCTTTGCACTTCGCCGCCGAGCTGCGCCGCCATGAGCTGTTCGCCATAGCAGATGCCGAGGATCGGCACGCCCGCCTCGAAGATCGCCTGCGGCGCGCGCGGCGAGCCCTCGTCCAGCACCGAAGCCGGGCCGCCGGACAGGATCACCGCCTTGGGTTTCAGCGCCGCAAAGGCGGCTTCGGCCTTCTGGTAGGGGGCGATCTCGCAATAGACGCCGGCCTCGCGCACCCGGCGGGCGATCAATTGGGTGACCTGCGAGCCGAAATCGACGATCAGAACCTTGTCGTGATGGGTGACGATTTCGTGGTGGAGGGGGTCTTCGGCCATAAGCTCCTGCCGGCAAAAATTGGACTTAAGAGATTGCGCCGAGCCGCGCAAGAAGAGGGAGAATCTTGCCTCAAGGCTTTCCAGAGCATTTGAGCGATCGGATTGAACGCGGAGCAAGACCTCTGCGCTAGCCTGCCTCGGTTCAATGCGTAAGCGTGGCTGAGGCAGAGATGGAACGTTTGGTGCCGGTTTTCGACCCGCGGCGGAAAGTGCCGCTCGCGATCCGTCTCGGCGACGTCCCGAGCCTGTTTTCCGAGGGGCCGGAGCCGGACGAATCCGTCCGCCCCGCCCGTCCGAGCCTGACCGCGGTCAAGGAGCGGCTGCGCCGGCTTTTCGTCGGGCGCCAGGACGGCCGCGCCCCGTCCGACGTCAATTAGGCGCGCCGGCGCAATCCGGCGACGAAGAACCCGTCCGTCTCGCTCGTCAGCGGCGACAGCCGCAGCCCGTCGCCCTGCACGAAGGCCGACAGCGCCGGCAAGTCCGCCGCGGCGACAAGCTCTTGCGCCGCGATGGCCTCGAAATCGGATTGGCGCGCCAGAAAGGCGGCGATCCTGTCCTCATTCTCGGCGCGCAGCAGCGAGCAGGTAACATAGACGAGCCGCCCGCCGGGCTTCACGAAACGCGCGGCGCTGTCCAGCACCTCGTCCTGCTCCTTGATCCGCTGTTCCAGCGCGCCCGGCCGGATGCGCCATTTGGCGTCGGGATTGCGCCGCCAGGTGCCGGTGCCCGTGCAGGGCGCATCGACCAGCACCAGATCGCAGCGCGCTTCGAGATCGGCGAGCACGTCCTGATTGCGGCGCGGCGTGCGGATTTGGACGTTGCGGGTGCCGGCGCGTTCGAGCCGTGCATGCAGCGGCGCGAGCCGGCGCGCCTCGCGGTCGGTCGCATAGACCTGGCCGTGATTGTCCATGGCCGCAGCGAGCGCCAAGGTCTTGCCGCCGCCGCCGGCGCAAAGATCGAGCACCTGCTCGCCGGGCTTGGCCGCGCAGAGCAGCGCCGCCAATTGCGAGCCTTCGTCCTGGATTTCAACGAGCCCTTTGACATAGGCCGGCTCGCCGGCGAGCGACGCGCTGCGGCCGTCGTCGCTTAAAGGCACGCGCAAGCCAGAGGGCGACAGCGGCGTCGGCGTTGCGCCGAGATGGGCGAGCGCCGCCAGCGCCTTTTCCCGCGTCGCCTTCAATCTGTTGACGCGCAGATCGAGCGGCGCGCGAGCGGCGAGCGCCCGGCCCTCTTCGGCCGCGCGGGCGCCGAAGGCCGCGGCAAAAGCCGGCGCCAGCCATTCGGGATAATCGCCGCGCACGGGGTCCGGCGCGCCGTCGAGCGTCGCCGTCGCAAGGCGCGTGCGCTCCTCTTCGGAAAGCGGCGGCGGCGCATGGCCTTCGCCGCTGCAGAGCATGGCGATGTCGTCGGCCGACAGATTGCGCATCTGGCGCAGGCTGCCGAGCATGATGGCGCGCGGCGTCTCGGCGCCCATGATCCACGCCGCCGAGGCGCGGCAGCGCAAAGCATCGAAGACCAGCGTCGCCAAGGCGGCGCGGTCCTTCGAGCCGGCAAAGCGATGCGCAAGGCCCCAATCCTTCAGCGCATCCGCGGCCGGACGATGCCGTGTCTCGATGTCGTCCAAAACTTCGATCGCCGCAGCGATCCGCGCACCCGGATTCATCTCACTCCAAATTCATATCTATTGCGCATTGGCCCAGATCTTCACGTCGTGATCGGAGCCCGATGCCAGCCTATGCCCGTCGGGTGCGTAAGCGACCGCTGTGACATCGCTCTTATGACCAAAAATACTGCGGATCAGTCGATAGGTTTTCGCGTCCCAAATGCGAATGGCATCGTCCGAATTGCCCGAGGCGATCAGGCTTTGGTCGGGCGCGATCGCGATCGACCAGATCGTGCCGGCCTTTTTAAACAAAGGCGCCGGCGCTTCAAGCTTCGCCAGCAACTTTCCGTCGGCGCTGGCGTAGATGCGGATGCCCGGCGCTTCATAGCCGCCGACGGCGATCCGCCCGTCGCGAAAAAATGCCAAGGTGTGGACCGCCAGAAAATCCTCGGCGTCGAAAGAGCGCAGCGCGGTGCCGTCGGGTCTATACAGGCTGACGCTGCCGCCGTCGTCGCCGGCGGCAAGCAAGCTGCCGTCGAGCGAAAAGGCAACCGCGCTCACATCGGCCTTCGAGCCGGTGCTGGTGGAAAGCGGCGCGCCATCGGCGGCGCGCCACAGCAGCGCGCCATGATTGACGGAGCCAGTCGCGATCTCTTTGCCGTCGGGCGAGAAGGCGACGGCGTAATTGCCGTCCTTTGCCTGGCCGATCAGAGACGGCGCGACTCGGCCCCAATCGGGGCTCGACCAGATGCGCAGGCCGCTGCTCGTCGCCGCGGCGAGGGATTTGCCGTCCGGCGAAAAGGCGACGGCCTGAATGTCCTGGTAATTATCAAGCGCCGGACTCTTGCCTGCGGCGCCCGTCGCGACGTTGAAAATGCCGAGGCCGCCGTAACCGTCGGCGATCGCGATCCATTGGCTGTCGGGCGTAAACGCAATGGAATTGGCATCGTCGGGGAGGGAAAATGAGCGCAACGGCGCCGGCGATGCCGTCTTCCAGGCTTCCGGCGCGAGGAGCCAGCCCACTCCCGCCGCCACCCCAAGAATGCCGAGCCGGATGCCGCGGCCGAGCGTGCTCTTCGGCCATAGCAGCGAACCGATTTCGCCGCGCCCTTCCTTGGTGAAGGGGGCAACGACGACCAGGCCGAGCCCGATCAAGGCTTGCAGGGCGCCAAGGACGACGGCACCCCAGGCGACGTAAAAGGTCCCGCCCTTTTCGGCGACGGCTTCATAAGAGCCGATGCTGAGCGCAAGCCCGATGGCGGCGATGGCAAGTCCGATGAGAATATTGAGAAGCCCGACCTTCATCGCGAATTCTCCCCGTGGACGGGGCGGATTAACGCGACATCACGGCTTAAGCGGGGCAGTATTCACACGCCGGTCGGATAATTCGGGCTTTCGCGGGTAATGGTCACGTCATGCACGTGGCTCTCGCGCAAGCCGGCGGCGGAGACCTTGACGAAGGTCGCGCGCTTCTGGAAGTCCGCGATCGTCGCCGCGCCGACATAGCCCATGGCGGCGCGCAGGCCGCCCGCCAATTGATGCAGAATGGCGCCGGCGGGGCCGCGATAGGGCACCTGCCCTTCGATGCCTTCCGGCACGAGCTTCAAGCTGTCCTTGATATCCTGCTGGAAATAGCGGTCGGCCGAGCCGCGCGCCATCGCCCCCACCGAGCCCATGCCGCGGTAGGATTTGAACGAGCGACCCTGCAGCAGATAGACCTCGCCGGGGCTTTCGTCGGTGCCGGCGAGCAGCGAGCCGATCATGGCGCATTCGGCGCCGGCGGCGATCGCCTTGGCGAGGTCACCGGAATATTTGATCCCGCCATCGGCGATGACCGGGATGTTGCGGGCTCGCGCGGCTTCGACGGAATCGAGGATCGCGGTGAGCTGCGGCACGCCGACGCCGGCGACGATCCGCGTCGTGCAGATCGAGCCCGGACCGATGCCGACCTTCACCGCGTCGGCGCCGGCGTCGA